>NZ_JBDGMM010000041.1:0-31440 GCF_057655165.1 Leifsonia sp. Soil_N53 | reverse complement strand
GGGGCGGACGCAGCCGCGGCCGCGGCGGTCGCGCGGAGTTGGGCGTTCCCCCGCCGCACCCGCACGAGCCGGCGCAGCAGCGCGCGCGTGGCGAGGGGCGCCTCCACGACGACCTCGACCTCCGGCACCACCACGCGCTCGTCCTCGGTGTAGAGCGAGTCGACGAAGAGGTCGTCGGCGATCACGTCGGGGAAGGACGTGAACCGGGCCCGCGCCTCCTCGGACAGCACGATCGCCCCGCGGCCGAACAGACTCGCGCGGAAGACGGGGAGGCGCTCGTTGATCGCGAAGTAGGAGCGCACGGGCCATGGCCGCCCTGCCGTCTCGAGCCGGCGTCGGGGGACGGCCGCGAGCCGCCCCGGCGCTTCGGAGAGGCGTGCGACGAACGCGGACAGGGCGTGCGGAGGCAGGACGATGTCCGCGTCGAGGTAGAGCCGGGGGAACGAGGTCGCCACCGCGTCCCCGGCGTTCAGCGCCCCCGGCTTGCCGGGCTCTGGACGGTCGACGACGGTGACGCCCCTGGCGCGGGCGATCTCGGCGGTCCGGTCCGTGCAGCCGTTCGCGCTCACCACGACCTGCACCGGGCCCGGGAAGTCCTGGGCGGCGAGCGCGTCGAGGCAGGCGCCGATGACGTGCTCCTCGTTGTGAGCGGCGATCACGACGCTCGGCATCGGCAACCCCCCTACAGCTGTCCATGCGACGTCGAGGCGACGGTCTGCGCACCAGAGTAGCGGGAAATGCAAGCATTCGGCTCGCGGGATCCGCGCGGCCCGCGCACGCCGCTAGGGTGGCTCTCGTGGAGACAGCCGGCGCGCCAGAGGTCAGGCCGATCGCCGCTGCCGACGCGGCCGCGGTCGCGGAGTTCCTGCACAACGAGCTGAACCCGCGCGTCAGCAGCGCCGGCTGGGCGGGACTGCTGCTCCCGCCGTGGGACGACGGACGCGCCCCGAACCACGGGTTCCAGCTCGTCACGGGCGACAGGATCGTCGGCGTCTACGCGGCGGTGTACTCGCGACGCGAGCTCGACGGCCAGGAGCGGGACGTCTGCAACCTCGCCGCGTTCTGCGTCCTCGAGGAGCACCGGGCGCACAGCGTGCGACTCATCCGCGCGCTCCTGGGCCAGCGCGGCTACGTCTTCACGGACTTCTCGCCGAGCGGGAACGTCGTGGCGATGAACGAGCGCCTCGGCTTCCGCCGGCTGGACACGGCGGGGCGCCTCGTGCTCAACCTCCCCCGTGGTCCGCTCCGCGGGGTGCGGGTCGTCGACGACCCGGCGGAGCTGTCCCGCCGGCTGGAGGGCCGGGACGCGGAGGTCTACCGCGACCACCGCGAGACCGCCGCCGCCCGCCACCTCCTGGTCGAGACCGGCGACTCCTACGCCTACCTCGTGTACCGCAGGGAGCGGCGCAAGCGGCTGCCGGTGTTCGCCGTCCCGCTTTACGCCGGGGGCGACCGCGCGCTGCTGGAGCGGGCGTGGCCGCGCGTCGGCACGCACCTGCTCCGCCGCGGCCTGCCCGTGACCCTCGCGGAGCGCCGCCTCCTCGGCTTCACGCCGGGCGGCCCTGGCAGGGCGTTCGCGGCAGGCCGGCCGAAGATGTTCCGCAGCAAGGAGCTCGACGGCCGCACGCTGGACTATCTCTACAGCGAGCTCGTGCTCGTGCAGTGGTGAACGCAGATCGGGAGGCCTCCTGTGCAGGAGACCTCCCGATCGTCGTGACGCGCCGGTCAGTTCGCCGGAGCGACCGCCGTGCCGTCGTCATAGAGGTTGTTCGACCACACCGCTCCCGGTGCATTGATGTCGAACGAGGTGATCGGGCCCCAGTATCCGCAGACGTAACCCCGGTTGCCTGCACCCATCTCGGTGCCGCGCTGCCAGATGTTGTCCTTGAACGTGATGTTCTTCGTCTGTCCCGAGAACGGCTTGCCCGCGGTCGAGCCGCCGTAAGAGCAGTAGCCGCCGGAGCCGGCGAGGATCAGGTTGTTCTGGATGATGTTGCCCTGGACCGGGTCGAAGTCCGGGTAGCCGGTGATCGCCGCCGAGCAGCCCGCATCCGGAGCCACGTCCGGCGCGGTGCAGCCGATCGTGTTGTGGATGAGGTGGCTGTTGGTGTTCACCCGGATGCCGGACTCGTGGTTGACGCCGGTCTTGTCGGTGTACTGGTCGGCCACGTACGAGTCCTGCACGGTGCAGTCCGCGTAGCAGTTGATCGAGCGGGAGCCGCCGGTCACGTGCACGCGCGTCGCCGTGAAGTAGGCGTCGCCGATCCCGGTGCCGGCGGAGTTGCCCGCGTCGACCAGGCTGTCGGTGATCGTGAACGATCCGACGTTGTCGTTGTAGTCGGCGTAGACGCCGCCGTTGATCTGCGACCGGGTGATCACGACGCCCTTGGCCAGGACGCGCAGGTAGCAGTTGACGACCTTGGCGTCGATGACGACGTTCGGCGTCTGGATGGTGCACGGACCGGTGTAGGGGGTCAGCGCGGTGCCGGCCGGGACGCCGGTGGTCGCCGGCGACGGGAAGCTACGGCCGAGGGCCGTGATGCCGCCTGTCGATGCCGGCGGGGTGGGCGTCGTCGTCGGGGTGGGCGTGGGAGTCGGCGTCGGGGTCTTCACCGGCGTCGGCGTGGTCGTCGGCGTGGACGTCGGCCTCGGGGAGGAGGTCGTGGCGGTGGGCGTCGGGGTCGGCGTCGTGCCGGCCGTCCCGGTCGCCGAGAAGACGATGTCCACCATGTAGTTCGAGCCCTTGAAGGTGCTCGTGGGCAGCGCGTTGGTGCGCCCGTAGCGGTAGACGCCGGCGTTGGCCGGCACCGCGAAGCCGCCGAGCACCTTCGCCTTGTCCAGCACGTTCTGGGTGACCGCGTAGCCGCCCTTCGTAGCGAGGTACGAGGCGACGTAGGTGGTCTTGGCGCTCACCTTGACCGGCTTGGCCAGGGGAACGGTGTGCCAGCCGACCGAGCGGGTGGCCTTGACGGGAGCGGTCGCGAGAGCCGTTCCGGAAGCCGACCACAGCGTCGCGGTCGTGATGCCCGAGTCCTTCGGGCCCTGGTAGTACTGGAGGGCGGAGATGGTGCCCGCCTGGGTCGGGGCGAACTTGACTCCGAGCACCACCGAGGCGGGGTCGGAGGCCGCTGCGATGCGGGGACTCAGGTCATCCGGGAAGATCCCGGTCGTATCGGCTTTTGCAGCTGCGGATCCGATCGCGAGTGCACCAGTGGTGACTGCGATCGTGGCCAGTGCTGCGGCACCGGCCATGAACCATCGGTTTTTGCGCGCGGACAGTCGGTGCCGTGGCATGTCGGACATAAATGGATCTTCCGTTCGATTGGGTGAGCCATACGCGGTTCACTTAGGTCGTCGGTGGGTGGGTGGGGGGTTTCAGCGCGTTGGGGCGCGCCGTTTGAGGCCATAGTAGGGGGCCCTATATCAGGTCGCAACCGACCACGAGACCGGATGCTCGACCCCAGTTCGGGGGATGCTGCACTGCGTGCGGGGAGGCATCGGACGACCGCGCCAATGGCCCAGCGGATGGCGCCGACGCCCTCCGCACCGCGGCCGGCGGCCGGCGTGGCGATCCAGGGCGCCCAAATTAACACGGGATTCCCTGGCTGTCCAGGCCTCAGCCGGCCCGATGTCTGTCGCTCCGCGCCGCCACGCTGACCCGCAGGAACACGATGATCCAGCTGAAGATCAGCACCGCCGCGACCAGCTCCACTGCGGTCAGGTTGTAGTAGCCGACCGCGAAGAACAGGGTCACCAGAGCGATCACGCCGATGAACGCCCAGCCCAGCAGATAGAAGGTGCGGGGGAGGTGCGGCATCGCCCAGCGGATGCCGACGGCGAGCACGCAGAAGACCACGGCCATCCCGGTCGCGGCCGTGTTGTGCAGCAGGAAGAAGCGGTCGACCGGGAACAGCCCGACGCAGGCGAGCATCGCGCCGATGATCAGCAGAGCGGCGCGCACCTGGAGCTCGCCGCGGCTGGGGCGCCTGCCCTGGCCGCTGTCGGTGGCGTAGCGGGCGATCGCGGTGACGAGGACGCCGCCCACGATCACGGTGATGTTGAACGCCGTCGATGACCAGTCGTCGGTGATCCCGAGCACGCTGAGGTTCTGCTTCCACCAGTGCGGGTTCGACGCGGTGAGCATGCTGGTCAGGGCGCCGACCACGAGGAACACGGCGAGCACCGCCGACAGCAGCAGCGGGTTCATGTTCGCGGCGGCGAGGAAGACGTAGTACCCGGTGACCGCCGCCGCGGTGCCGACCAGCAGCGTGGCCGGGATGGCGAAGACCTGCGCGTCCTGGAAGCTGCGGGCGAGCACGTCGCTCAGCACGGTCCAGAGCAGCAGCACGACGACCGCGTGCGCGACCGCGATGGCGAGCGAGTCGAACAGCTCGACCGCGGCGCCGAGCCGGGAGCGGTGCTCCTTCGGGCCCCTGAACCAGGGGATGCTCCAGGTCGCGACCCGTCCGCCGCCGTAGACCACGAGCGACACGACGCAGCAGGCGATGGCCGCGAACTGGCCGACCGAGCCCCTCCCGGAGATCGAGAGATCGTGGCCGGCGAACACGAAGAACGCCACGACGCCGACGGCCACGAAGGCGAGCGCGCCCGAGCCCATCGCCAGCGACTCCACGGAGGCCGCCCGCAGGCGCCGGGAGAGCCGGTCCGTGGCGTGCTCGCCGACACCGCCCTCCGACACTGCTGCCCTCATGGTCCGAGCATATTCTCCGGTCCCGGCCGCGCGGAGAGCCGTCTCAGCGGGTCAGCTCGATGAGCATGCTGCGGTGCGTGGGCACACTGAGCCCGGTCTTCTCGAAGCCGAGGGCCTGCAGGTCGGCCAGCCCGTAGCTCTGGAGGTCGCCGTCGACATCGTCCTCGACCAGCCAGATCCGGGTCACCCGGTCGAACCGGCCGAGTTCGGCGGCCTGGGGGACGGTGTAGACGCGGTCGGCCCAGCCGATGTTGCGCGTGTACGGGGTGCGGAGCGTCGGGTCGACGAGGCCGGCGAACCCGGCGGGGTAGGTGTGCATCGCGAGCCGCGGCCGCTGCGACGGCTTGGTGGACTCGTCGAACACGACGGCGTCGCCCGGCCGGGCCACCGAGGCCATCGCGCTGCCGATCTCCGCCCAGTCCGAGTTGTTCTTCGCGTACGGTCCGCGCTGGTCGAGGTAGGCCGGCGTGCTGACCGCGATGACGAGCAGGACGCCCGCTCCCGTCGCCGCCAGCGCCGGGATCGCGCCGCGCCCCGAGCCGAGCCGCCCGGAGACCAGCCGGCCGGACACGAGCCGGCCGAGGACGAGCACGCCCTCCGCGATGAGCAGTGCGGCGGCCGGGGCGGCGAAGGTGGAGTAGCGACCCGCGTACAGCGGGAAGACCAGGTTCACCAGCAGCAGGGCCCCGGTCGGCAGGATCAGCCAGCACGCGCCGACGAGTGTCGCGTCGATCGGCTGCGCCCCGCTGCCGGCGACGGCCAGGACGGGCGCCCCCGGCCGGGAGACCCGGGTACGGTGGTCGCGGATCCAGGCGCCGACGGCGAGCACGATGAGCGCCCACGCGACGATCGCGACCCAGCCGTTGCCGAACCAGGGCTGCCAGAGCAGGGTCGAGGGATCGAGGGTCTGCGTGTCGAGGTAGCCGATCTGGCTCCGCTCGAAGTAGGCGAGCAGGCCGAGCGGCGCCAGCGCCACGACCGCGCAGCCGGTGGCGAGCAGCCACGCCCGCAGCGTCGGCCGGGACGCCCGGGAGACGAGCAGGATGGCGACGTGCGCGATCGCCAGCGTCACGGTGTAAAGGAAGAGGTACGACGTGAACGCCATGCCGGCCGCGTAGACGGCCCAGCAGCTGCGGCGCACGGAGGCGGGGGCGGTGCGCCCGCCTCCGTCGACCAGCCACAGCAGCAGCAGCGTCAGCCAGGCGGCCGCTGCGGCGGTGAACGCGAACGACCGGGCCTCCTCGCCCGCATAGGTGAGGCGCGGGAGGACGCACGCGACCAGGCCGGCGACGATCGCCGCGCGCGGGCCGCCGCGACGTCCCGCCAGCAGGGTGACGGCGGCGACCGCGAAGCCGATGGCCGCGGCGCTCGGCAGGCGCAGCGCGAACGGGCTCTCGCCCGCGAGCCGGATCCAGCCGTGCATGCCCAGGTAGTAGAGCCCATGCACCGCGTCGACGTGGAACAGCATGGGGATGAGCGTCGAGACCGGACGCCGCGCCGACATGAGCGTGGCGGCCTCGTCGCCCCAGAGCGAGGGGAGCCAGCTCCCCGCCGCGCAGATCACGGTGGCGACGAGGCCGAACGCCACGGCGATGGTCCAGGGCCGGACCGCCCGGAGCGGCGGGGCGGCGACCTCGCGCCCGGTCACGGTCAGCGCGCTCATCACACCCCCGGTTCTTCACCGCCACGTCTCGTCCACGCGTTCCTGCAACCAGGAAACCAGACCACGCCGGAGAGTCGCTGAGGGCGGCCTGCGGAAACCCATACCTCGCGGGATGCCGCCTGGCTGGATCCCGCCTTGCTGGATCCCGCTTGCTGGATCCCGGGGGCGGGCGCACTCGCCCTGCCGCCCGGGATCCGCCCCCACACACCGGGAAGGCGGGGTGTCCGTGATCCACGCTCCGCCGCATCCAGCGTGCTGCTTCGCACGGTACGTGGTCGCGCGCATCCGGGGCAGGGGATTCACGCGGCCCGGCGGGCGTGGTACGCAGGCGGCTACAGCGGCTGGTTACAGCGAGCGGCTACAGCTCCCCGCGCCGCGCCCCCGCCCAGAGGTCCACGCCGGCGTCGACGGCGAACCGGTCGATCGCGTCGAGCTCGTCCGCCGTGAAGTCGAGCCGGTCGAGCGCGCCCACGTTCTGCTCGAGCTGGGCCGCGCTGCTGGCGCCGATCACCAGGGAGGTGACGCGCGGGTCGCGCAGCGCCCACGCCAGCGCGAGCTGGGCGAGCGACTGCCCGCGCGCCTCGGCGATCGCGTTCAGGCCGCGCAGCCGGTCCACCGCCTCCTCGGTGAGCCAGCCGGCGTCGAACGAGCCGCCGGCCGATGCCCGCGAGCCCTCGGGGACGCCATCGAGGTACTTGCCGGTGAGCATCCCCTGGGCCAGCGCGGTGAATCCGATCACGCCGACCCCGAACTCGTCGGTGGCGTCGAGCAGGCCCTCCGTCTCGATCCAGCGGTTCAGCATCGAGTACGACGGCTGGTGGATCAGGAGCGGCGTGCCGAGCTCGCGGAGGATCTCGGCCGCGCGCCGGGTGTCCTCGGCTCCGTAGGAGGAGATGCCGACGTAGAGCGCCTTGCCGCTGCGGACGGCGGTGTCGAGCGCCTGCATCGTCTCCTCGAGCGGCGTGCCCGGGTCGGGGCGGTGCGAGTAGAAGATGTCCACGTAGTCCAGGCCGAGCCGGGACAGCGACTGGTCCAGGCTGGCGAGGACGTACTTGCGGCCGCCGCCGCCCTGACCGTAGGGCCCCGGCCACATGTCCCAGCCCGCCTTGGACGAAACGACGAGCTCGTCGCGGTACGGGAGCAGGTCCTCCCGCAGGATGCGGCCGAAGTTGATCTCGGCGGCGCCATACGGCGGCCCGTAGTTGTTGGCCAGGTCGAAGTGCGTGATCCCGAGGTCGAAGGCTCGGCGGACGATCTCGCGCTGCGTCTGGAACGGGCGGTCGTCGCCGAAGTTCTGCCAGAGGCCGAGCGACAGCGCGGGGAGGTCGAGGCCGCTGCGGCCGGTGCGCCGGTACAGCATCCGGTCGTAGCGGGACGGGTTCGCAACGTAGGTCATGTCACCAGCCTCGCCGACCCGCGGCCGTTCGTCCAACAGTCCACGACGATGCGATTGTGCCGTGCCGCGGATGAATGGCGTGCCCCAACTCTGCGACGCCTTGCGCCGCATCCGCTCACGGTGCCGGGGCGCCGGAGACCAGCAGCGACAGATCGGACTCCGGCCCGCTGAGCGCGCGCACCGCCGGGGTGTCCGGGCAGTACACCTGCACGGCGAGGTCGTGGCGGCTGCCCGGATCGCCGGGAGTCCAGTCCTCCCCGTCGCCGACGGGATCGGCTCCGCGCGCGGCGAGCCGGTCGAGCATGGCCGAGGCCTCGGCGACCGGGACGCCCTTGCCCGGGTCCGCGGCGCTGCCGCCGATCAGGATGCGCCCGGTCGTGGTGTCCTGGACGGTCACCAGGAGGAACCCGGTGACGTTGGGCGCCGTGCCGACCCGCCCGCTGCCGTCGTCTCCCATCGGCAGCACCGACACCGCGACGGCCGCCGCGGTGTCCGGGTCGTTGTCGGCGACGCCCACCTGGAGCCGGACCGTGCGCCCGGGGGTCATCGAGTCGTCGCCGGGGATCGGGACGAGCTCTGCCGCGCCTGGTCCGGTCGAGACGACGCCGCGCGGGTCGATCGTCGCCACGTCGAGCGCGCCGGTCGCCGGGTCGGCTGCGGGCGCGAGCGACGTGGCGACGAGGTCCGCGCCGTCGATGAGGGCGCTGTACGCCGTCCCGGCGCCGAGCGCGGTCGCCGCGAGCACGACGAGGCCCGCGACGGCGGGGACGAGGGTTCTGGTGTGCATGGCGCCTCCGGTCGGTCGTGGCTGGACGCAGAGAGTGTGCCTCGCGCAGCCGTACCTCGGATACCGAATACGGCGGAAAACACCCGCAGTTCATCCGCGCACGGACGCCGCTTCACCCCGCTCGAGCCCAGCTAGCGGAGCCTCCCGGACTCGACATCGGGGCGTTCCGCGACTACTGTGCTCTGGGCTATGAGACGACTACCCATCGCGGCTGCCGGCGTCCTCCTCGCGCTCGGCCTCACCGGCTGCGTCGGGGGAGGGACCTACTCGGCCGAGACCGCGAGCACGCTGCAGCACGGGGTGCTGGGCGTGGCCACCGCTGCCCAGGCGAAGGACTACGCCGGGGCGCTCACCCAGGTCGCGGCCCTGCAGCAGCGGAACGACGCCGCCCTGAAGGCCGGCTCCATCGCCGCCGATCGCCACGACGCGATCGCGAAGTCGCTCGAGCTCGTCACAGCGGACCTGACCCGGTTGCAGGACGCCGCCGAGCGCGCCCGGCTGCAGGACCAGATCAAGCAGCTCCAGGACCAGCAACAGCAGCAGCAGCCGCAGCCGCCGGACAAGAAGGGCAAGAAGGACGACGGTGGCAAGGGCGGTGGCCACGGATGACCGCGCAGGGCCGCGGGTCCGCCGCACCGCACGAGCCGGCGTCCGATCCGGCATCCGCTCCCGCGGAGCCCGAGCGGATCGCCGACCGGTACCGCGTGCTGCAGCGCGTCGGCGCGGGCGGGATGGCGGAGGTCTTCCGCGCCCACGACGAGCTCCTCGGCCGTGACGTCGCGCTCAAGGTCTTCCGCCGCGAGTTCGCCTCCGCGGAGGACCTGCGCCGCCAGCGCGGCGAGGTCCGCATCCTCGCGAACCTGTCGCATCCGTCCCTGGTCACCCTGTTCGACACCACGGCGGACGCCGACGGCCGGGGCGTCCTGGTGCTGGAGTTCGTCGACGGCGCCGACGTCGGAGCGCGGCTGAAGGCGGGGCCGATCGCCGCCCCCGCCGTGGCCGCCCTCGGCCTGGACGTCGCCCGCGCGCTCGCCTACATCCACGGGAAGGGCGTGGTGCACCGTGACGTCGCACCGGCCAACATCCTGCTGCCGGCCACGCCGTCGCCGGGCGTGGCCGCCAAGCTCACCGACCTCGGCATCGCCCGCCTCATCGACGACGCCCGCATCACCTCCACGGGCTTCGTGATCGGCACTGCGAGCTACCTGAGCCCCGAGCAGGCCGCGGGCAAGCCGGTCGGCCCGCCCAGCGACGTCTACTCGCTCGGCCTCGTCCTCCTGGAGTGCCTGACCGGCGCCCGGGCGTTCCCCGGGAGCGGGGTCGAGTCGGCCGCCGCGCGACTCGCCCGCGACCCGGAGGTGCCCGAGACGCTGGACGCGGACTGGCGCCGCCTGATCCGGTCGATGCTGGCCCGCGAGCCCGAGTGCCGCCCGCAGGCGGACGCGGTGGCCGCGCGGCTGGCCGACATGCTGGCGCGGGACGCCGCGGGCGCTGCGACGCCGGTCGCGGAGGACGAGCTCTCCCGCACGCTGCTGCTGCCGCAGCCCGAGGAGGAGACCGCGCCGCAGGAGCCGACGGCCACGACCGCGCTGCTCTCCGGCACGCGCACGGTCCCCGCCGCGCATGCTGACATCGCAACGCACCTGCTCCCCGCCACGCAGCAGGCGCCGGCCGCTGGGCCGACGCCCGCCCCGCCGGCCGAGCGCAGTGCCGGCACCCCGCGACCGCCGGCCAGTCGGCGGCGCAGGATGCTCGGCCTCCTCGTCGCCGGCGTCGTGCTGGTCGTGGCCGTCATCGCGATCGTGCTGGGCACGACGATCGCGTCGAGCCAGCCGCCCCCCGACCCGGTCCCGTCGTACCCGGCGGTCGGCGGCACCCTCGGCGACCACCTGAAACAGCTCGAGCACGAGGTGTCGCACTCCGGGCCGTAGCGCTTGTCGGCGTGCTCACGCGCCGGGTCGGGCGCTGTGTCAACCCCGTAGGCCGCAGGTCGTAGGCGGCCTACCTTCGCGACGGAGACCGAACGAAGGAGCGGACGATGGCGACAACGCCGAAGACCCAGAGCAAGACGACCCAGAGCACGAAGACGCAGAGCACCAAGGCCCAGAGCAAGAACGCCTCCGTGCCCCGCACGACGCGCGCCAGGGGAGCCGCGCCCGGGGAGCACGAGACCCGGCGGGAGAACGCGGAGAACGGCTTCGTCGCCTCCGCCGCGCTCGCCGGCGACCTCCAGCGGGTGCAGGTCGACCTGATCGAGCTGTCGCTGCAGGGCAAGCAGGCGCACTGGAACATCGTCGGGCACAACTTCCGCGACCTCCACCTGCAGCTCGACGAGATCGTGGAGGCCGCGCGCGTTCAGCGACGACGTCGGCGAGCGGCTGCGCGCCCTGCACGCGACGACCGACGGCCGGTCGCGCACCGTGGCCGAGACCACGGCGCTCGCCGTGTTCCCGAACGGCGAGATCGACACCTCGGACGCGATCGACCTGATCACGGAGCGGCTGGAGACCACCGTTCGGACCGTCCGCTCGGTGCACGACGACGTCGACGAGGCGGACCCGACCTCGGCCGACCTCCTGCATCAGATCATCGACCGGCTGGAGCAGCTGGCCTGGATGGTGAGCGCGGAGAACCGCCGGCCCGCGACGCGGTGACAGGCGGCGACGGGAGAAGGGCGCGTCCGTGCAGGACGCGCCCTTCGGGGGGTGCTGTCGTGCGGTGGGCCTAGCGGTCGTCGGCCCCGCCGCCCGAGGCGGTGTCGGCCCCGTCGTCCGGCTCCTCGGAATCGGTGCCGGTGCCGTCGGGCAGGTCGTCCGGGTCGGCTTCACGTGCGTCGCGTTCGGTCATGGTTCTTCCTCTCGTGTCGCTGTGGACGCTACGCGGCGGAGCGCGCGGGCGTACCCGGTTGTCTCCCGGTGGACCGGCGGGTACGGTGCGCCGCCGCTTCACAGTCCGTAACCCGGGCTGTCCCCCCGGCCGCATCGACGCCTATCCTTCTCCGGACCGCCCGCTCCGGGCGGCGCGAAGCGAGGTCAGGATGTCCGAGAGTGCGAAGGAGCGCCGGCGCGCGCTTCTCTTCTTCGCGGGACTGAGCGTCGCCCTCGTCGTCGTCGCGGTCATCAGCCTGGTGGCTCCCCAGCCCGAGGCCACGCCCGGCGTGACCGTCACAGCGATCCTGCTCCTGCTCGGCGCCGGCTACGGGGCGGTGGCGTCGTCCGTGGCGCTGGTGCGCGGCCGGCGTGCGGCAGCGACCGAACCGGCCGCCGACGCGGCCGCCGACGCCGACAGCGCCGTCGAGTAGCGGTCCCGGGCGACGGCGACCAGTTCGTACGCCGGCGCGGTCGAGAGGGTCAGCAGCGGTTCGGCGACGAGGTCCGCCGAGCACTCCCTGGTCCGGTCGAGGAAGTACCCGGGCGCCAGCAGGTAGCTACCGACCGCCACGCGATCGTCGCCGGTGGTGCGGTTCCGGGTGACGGCCTCGTCCAGTCGCGGGTGGGCGGCGCTGAGGAAGCCGACCGTGACCGGACGCCGTGCCACGACCTCCAGCAGCAGCCCGGCCTGGAGCGCGTCCTGCACTCCGGCGCCGTCGCTGGAGCCGGCCGCCGCCAGCACGACGCGATCCTCGGGCCCGACGCCCGCCTCGTGGAGCCGCCGGTGCAGCACCTGCGCGATCCGGTGGTCGGGGCCGAGGGCGTCGGCGACGACCACCCGGTCGCCGAACGGCGCCACCGCGGCCGGGATGTCGTGGCCGAGGTGGTAGCCGCGGGACAGCAGCAGCGGCACGACGACGACCGTCGCGTCGGCGGGGAGCGCGGCCAGCGCGGCCGGCAGGACCGGCTGCTGGACGTCCACGAACGCGTGGGCGGCCAGGTCGGCGCCGACCGCCGCGTGGACGGCGTCGGCGTACGCCCGGATGGCCTCCTGGCCCTGCGGGTCGGAGGTGCCGTGGGAGACGGTGAGGATGGCGATCATGCGCTCTCAGGATGCCTGAACACCTGTACAGCCTTTCTGAATTGCGTCCATTTATTACCTCCGCCCTTCCGTAGCGCCGCGCGTCCGGCCTAGGTTCGCATGTCGATCCGCTTTCGCAGCGGAGGAGGGAATTCCCGTGACGATCTCGGAACAGCACACCGCACGGCCGGCAGCCTCCCGGCCGCGCCGGTCGGACGCCCGGCCGAACGGGCAGTGGGCGGTCGACGGCAAGGCGCCACTGAACGCCAACGAGGCGTGGAAGCAGGAGGACGGCGGCCTCGCCGTCCGCGAGCGCATCGAGAGCATCTACGCCGACGGCGGCTTCGCCTCGATCGACCCGACCGACCTGCACGGCCGCTTCCGCTGGTGGGGGCTCTACACGCAGCGCAAGCCCGGCATCGACGGCGGCAAGACCGCCACGCTGGAGCCGCACGAGCTCGAGGACGAGTACTTCATGCTGCGGGTCCGCATCGACGGCGGCCAGCTCACCACCGAGCAGCTGCGCACCATCGCGGGCATCTCGACCGAGTTCGGGCGTGACACCGCCGACCTGACCGACCGGCAGAACATCCAGCTGCACTGGATCCGGGTGGAGGACGTCCCCGAGATCTGGCGCCGGCTGGAGGCCGTGGGCCTCAGCACGACCGAGGCCTGCGGCGACGTGCCGCGCGTCTTCCTCGGCTCCCCCGTCGCCGGCATCGCCGCGGACGAGCTGATCGACCCGACCCCGCTCATCGAGGAGATCGCCGACCGGTTCCTCGGCGACCCGGAGCTGGCCAACCTGCCGCGCAAGTTCAAGACCGCGATCAGCGGGCACCCGAGCCAGGACGTCGTCCACGAGATCAACGACGTCTCGTTCGTCGTGGTGGAGCACCCCGAGCTCGGCGCCGGCTTCGACCTGTGGGTCGGCGGCGGCCTGTCGACCACGCCACGGCTGGCCGAGCGCCTCGGCGCCTTCGTCCCGGCCGAGCGGGTGCCGGAGGTCTGGCACGGCGTCGTGCAGATCTTCCGCGACTACGGCTACCGCCGCCTGCGCAACAAGGCCCGGCTGAAGTTCCTGCTGGCCGACTGGGGCGTGGAGAAGTTCCGCCAGGTGCTCGAGACGGAGTACCTGGAGACGCCGCTCGCGGACGGCCCCGCACCGGCGGCCCCGACCTCAGCCGGCGACCACGTCGGCGTGCACAAGCAGAAGGACGGCCGCTACTTCATCGGCGTCACGCCGTTCGTCGGCCGGGTGTCCGGCTCGCTGCTCACGCAGTTCGCGGACCTCCTGGAGCGGCACGGCTCGACCCGGCTGCGTACGACGCCGCACCAGAAGCTCCTCGCCCTCGACATCCCGGAGGACCGGGTAGAGACGGCCGTCGCCGAGCTGGAGGAACTGGGGCTGTCCGCCCGCCCGAGTGTGTTCCGCCGCGGCACGATCGCCTGCACCGGCATCGAGTTCTGCAAGCTCGCGATCGTGGAGACCAAGGTCACCGCGATCACCGCCGTCCAGCGGCTGGAGGAGCGGCTCGCCGGCCTGGACCTGCCGACGCCGCTCAGCCTCCACGTCAACGGCTGCCCCAACTCGTGCGCGCGCATCCAGACCGCCGACATCGGCCTGAAGGGGCAGCTGCTCCCGGACGGCAACGGCGGCCAGGTTCCCGGCTTCCAGGTGCACCTCGGCGGCGGGCTCGCCTCGCGCGACCGCGACGAGGCCGGCCTCGGCCGGACCGTCCGCGGGCTCAAGGTGACCGCCGACGGCATCGCCGACTACGTCGAGCGGGTCGTCACGCGCTACCTGGCCGACCGGAGCGGGAGCGAGACGTTCGCCGAGTGGGCGCACCGAGCAGACGAGGAGGCGCTGCAGTGAGCGCGACCAATCTGGGCAGCCTGCCCGTCCGTCCCGCCGAGCTCCGCTCCGTGGACGAGCTGCGCGCCCTCGCCGAGCGCGGCGCACGCGAGCTGGAGGGCGCGACCGCCGAGCAGGTCGTCCGCTGGGTGGCCGACAACTTCGCCGTGGAGCGCACCGCCGTCGCCTGCTCGATGGCCGACGCCGTCCTCCCGCACGTGGTCGCGACCGCGCTGCCGGGCGTGGACGTGCTGTTCCTCGACACCGGCTACCACTTCGTGGAGACCCACGTCACCCGCGACGAGGTCGCCCGTGCGCTCGACGTCCGGGTGGTCGACGTGAAGCCGAAGCAGACCGTCGCCGAGCAGGACGCCGAGTTCGGCGCCGAGCTGTTCGCCCGCGACCCCAACCTGTGCTGCGCCCGCCGCAAGGTCGAGCCGCTGCAGCGCACGCTCACCGGCTACGAGCTCTGGTTCACCGGGGTCCGCCGCGAGGAGGCGCCGACCCGCTCCGCGACGCCCCTGATCTCCTGGGACGAGAAGAACGGCCTGGTGAAGGTCAACCCGCTCGCCGCGTGGACGTTCGACGAGCTCCTCGACTACGCCACCGCCCACGACGTGCCGCTGAACCTGCTGCTCTCGAACGGGTATCCGTCGATCGGCTGCGAACCGTGCACCAAGCCCGTCGCCGAGGGCGAGGACCCGCGCTCCGGCCGCTGGGCCGGGCTGGCCAAGACCGAATGCGGACTGCACCTGTGAGCGGCGCCCGCCCCGCCGCCCCGGCGCCGACCGCCTCGCTGGACCTGATCGACCAGCTGGAGGCCGAGTCCATCCACATCATCCGCGAGGTCGTGGCCGAGTTCGAGCGGCCCGTGCTGCTGTTCTCCGGCGGCAAGGACTCCGTGGTCGTGCTGCACCTGGCCGCCAAGGCGTTCTGGCCGGCGCGCATCCCGTTCTCGCTGCTGCACGTGGACACCGGCCACAACTTCCCGGAGGTCCTCGCCTTCCGCGACGCGACCGCCGAGCGGTTCGGCATCCCGCTCGCCGTCGCCCGGGTGCAGAACTACATCGACGACGGCCGTCTCACTGAGCGGGCCGACGGCACCCGCAACCCGCTGCAGACCCTCCCCCTGCTCGACGCGATCGAGGCCGGCCGGCACGACGCGGTCTTCGGCGGCGCCCGCCGCGACGAGGACAAGGCCAGGGCGAAGGAGCGCATCCTCTCGCTGCGCGACGGCTTCGGCCAGTGGGACCCGCGCAACCAGCGGCCCGAGCTGTGGAGCCTGTACAACGGCCGGCACACGCCCGGCCAGCACGTGCGCGCCTTCCCGATCAGCAACTGGACCGAGCTCGACATCTGGCGCTACATCGAGCGCGAGGGCATCGAGCTGCCGCCGCTGTACTACGCGCACGAGCGCGACGTCTTCGCCCGCGACGGGATGTGGCGCGCGGTCGGCCCGGTCTCGCCGGCCGACCGCGGCGAGACCGTCGAGCGGCGGCTGGTGCGCTACCGCACCGTGGGCGACATGAGCTGCACGGGCGCGGTCGAGTCCGACGCGCGCGACGTGGTCGCCGTGGTCCGGGAGGTCGCGGCCACCACCCTCAGCGAGCGCGGCGCCACCCGGGCCGACGACCGCATCTCCGAGGCCGCGATGGAAGACCGGAAACGGCAGGGATACTTCTGATGACTCTCCTCGACGACCAGACCGCGATCGCGGCTCCGGCGGAGGGCGCCGCGACCCGCGGCACCCTGTTCCGCTTCGCGACCGCCGGCTCGGTGGACGACGGCAAGTCGACCCTGGTCGGCCGCCTCCTGCACGACTCCAAGGCGATCCTCGCCGACCACCTCGCCGCAGTCGAGCGCACCTCCCGGGAGCGCGGCTTCGGCGGCGAGGCCGGCGGGCTCGACCTCGCCCTGCTCACCGACGGCCTGCGCGCCGAGCGCGAGCAGGGCATCACGATCGACGTCGCCTACCGCTACTTCGCGACCGACGCCCGGTCGTTCATTCTCGCCGATTGTCCCGGCCACGTGCAGTACACCCGCAACATGGTCACCGGAGCGACGACCGCGGACGCCGTCGTGCTGCTGGTCGACGCCCGCAACGGCGTCCTGGAGCAGACCCGCCGCCACCTCGCCGTCATCAGCCTGCTGCGCGTGCCGCACGTGATCGTGGCGATCAACAAGATCGACCTGATCGGCTTCGACGCCGACCGGGTGCGCGACGTCACCGAGGACCTGGTCGCACTGACCGGGGAGCTCGGCATCCGCGACCTCCACGTCATCCCGGTGTGCGCCGTGGACGGCGACAACGTCGCCGGGCGCTCGGCCCGCACGCCCTGGTACGACGGACCGGCGCTGCTCGAACTGCTGGAGACGCTTCCGAGCACCGACCAGCTCGAGTCGCCGGCCGAAGACCTCCGGCTGCCGGTGCAGGTGGTGCTGCGGCCGCAGGGTGCCCTCGCGCCGGGACTGGACGCCACCGAGTACCGCGACTACCGCTCGGCCGCGGGCCGCATCGCCTCCGGCTCGGTGCGCGTCGGCGACCGGGTCGACATCCACCCCGGCGGCGCGACATCGGTCGTGACCCGCATCGACGTCGCCGGCCGCAGCGTGCAGGCCGCCGTCGCCCCGCAGTCCGTCGCCGTCAGCCTCGCCGACGACCTCGACCTCGCCCGCGGCGCCCTCATCGGCGCGGCAGGCACCCTGCCCGAGCCGCGCTCGGAACTCACCGCCGAGGTGTTCTGGCTGGACGCCTCCCAGGGCCTGCCCGGCGCGCGGCTGCTGCTGAAGTGGGGCACGGCCACCGTGCAGGCCCGGCTCTCCGCGATCGGCGGCCGCCGTGACCTCAGCACGCTGCAGGTCGTCCCGGCGGAGGCGCTCGAGGTCAACGACATCGGCCACGTCAGCCTCCAGCTCGCGGAGGCGCTGGCGGTCGAGCCCTACGCGGCCAACCGGCAGACCGGCGCCTTCCTGCTCATCCACCCGCAATCCGGCGCGACCCTCGCCGCCGGCATCGTCTCCTCCTGAAGGGCTCCCGATGCGCATCCCGCTACGCACCGCCAGCACCGCCGTCCTGCTCCTCGCCGCCGCGACCGCAGCGCTCACCGGCTGCGCCGGCGCGACGGCCGCGAACACGCCCGCCGGCGGCAGCCCCGCGTCGACCATCCGGGTCGGCTACTTCGACAACGTCACCCACGCGCCCGGGCTGGTCGGCATCCACGACGGGCTGCTGCAGAAGGCGCTCGGCACGACGACGCTGAAGACCACCCAGTTCAACGCCGGTCCCGCAGAGATCGAGGCGCTCAGCGCCGGTGCGATCGACGCCGCCTACATCGGCCCGAGCCCGGCGATCAACTCCTACCTGAAGAGCGCAGGCCAGTCGCTGAAGATCGTCTCCGGCGTCGCCCTCGGCGGCGCTGCGCTCGTCGTGAAGAGCGACATCACCTCGGTCGACCAGCTCAAGGGCAAGACGATCGCCACCCCGCAGCTCGGCAACACCCAGGATGTCGCGCTGCGCTACTGGCTGACCAAGAAGGGCCTGCACACCTCGACCACCGGCGGGGGAGACCTCACCATCGCCCCGACCGACAATGCGCAGGCGCTGACGGCGTTCCAGGCGGGCAAGATCGACGGCGCCTGGGTGCCGGAGCCGTGGGTGTCCCGGTTCGTGATCGACGGCAACGCGAAGGTGCTCGTCGACGAGGCGTCGCTGTGGCCGGGCGGGAAGTTCCCGACCACCGTCCTCGCCGTCTCCACGGCGTTCGTGAAGGCGCACCCGCAGACGGTGAAGGCGCTCGTGAAGGGCAACGCCGACGCCGTGGCCGCCCTCAAGGACCGGGCGACCGCAGCCGACGACATCAACGCCCAGCTGAAGGCCGACACGGGCAAGACCCTGGCGACCGGCGTGATCGCCCGGTCCCTCGACCACGTCGCCTTCGACACCGACCCGGACGCCGCCGCCTTCCCGGCACTCGTGCAGCACGCCACCGCGGTCGGCCTCGGAACCAAGGGATCGCTGAAGGGCCTGTTCGACCTGACTGCCCTCAACGCGATCCGCAGCGCCGCCGGCCAGGCGACGGTCTCCGCCGGTGGCCTGGGGTAACCGATGAGCGACCAGGACCGCACCGCCGTCACGCTGACAGGAGTGAGCAAGCGCTTCGGCGCCCAGGCGCCCGTCGTGCTCGACGGCGTGGACCTCCGGGTGGGCGACGGCGAGTTCGTGTGCCTGCTCGGGGCGTCCGGGTGCGGCAAGTCGACCATCCTGAACCTGATCGCGGGGCTGGAGCGGCCGACCACCGGCGAGATCGCCGTGCCGAGCGGGCCGGTGGCGATGATGTTCCAGGATGCCGCGCTGCTGCCCTGGCTGACCGCGCGCCGCAACGTCGAGCTCGCCCTCGACCTCGGCGGGGTGCATCGCGATCAGCGCCGGGCCCGCGCCGACGAGCTGCTGGAGCTGGTCTCGCTCGCGCACGCCGCCGACCGCCGTCCGCACGAGCTGTCCGGCGGAATGCGGCAGCGCGTCGCCCTCGCCCGCGCGCTCGCGCAGGACCGGCACGTGCTGCTCATGGACGAGCCGTTCGCCGCCGTCGACGCGATCACCCGCGACCTCCTGCACGTCGAGCTGGAGCGGATCTGGCGGCAGACCGGCCGGACGATCGTGTTCGTCACCCACAACGTCCGGGAGGCCCTGCGCCTCGGGCAGCGCATCGTGCTGCTCAGTTCGCGGCCGGGCCGCGTGGCCGCCGAGTGGCGGATCCCGGCCGAGGTCCGCGCCGGCGCCGACCCGGTGGAGACCGCCCGGCTGGACGACGCGATCACCCGCCGGCTGCGAGAGGAGCTGATCCGCAATGCCGCCTGAAGCCACCGCCACCTCCCTGACCCCGGCCGTCGCGCCCGCGCCCCGGCGCTCCGGGTCCGAGACCTCCGAGCTGCACGCCCTGGAGGCCGGGCTCGACTCGCTGCAGACCGCCAAGGACGCGGCGCCGCACCGCGGCCGCCGCATCGCCAAGGCCGTCGTGCCGACCACGGTCTTCGTGCTCGCGGCCCTGATCGCCTGGCAGCTGTACACCGTCATCGCCCACCCGCGGCCCGACCTCTACCCCGGCCCGGCCGACGTGCTCTCCGCGCTCGGCAGCGCGGCGGGCTCCGGGCGGCTGGCCACCGCCATCGGCACGAGCCTCGGCCGCGGCGGCTTCGGCTTTCTGCTCGCCATTGTGATCGCCACCCCGCTCGGGCTGCTGCTGGCCGAGGTGCGCTGGCTGCGCCGGGCGGTCGGCCCGATCCTCTCCGGCCTCCAGGTGCTGCCGTCGGTGGCCTGGGTTCCCGCCGCGATCCTCTGGTTCGGCCTGACCGACGCCGCCATCTACTTCGTCGTGCTGCTGGGCGCGGTCCCGTCGATCGTCAACGGCCTCCTCGCCGGCATCGACCAGGTGCCGCCGCAGCTGCGCCGCGTCGGCGTCGTGCTCGGCGCGAACCGCCGCCGGCTGCAGACCCGCATCCTCTTCCCGGCCGCGCTGCCGGGCTACGTCGCCGGGCTGCGCCAGGGCTGGGCGTTCGCGTGGCGGTCGCTGATGGCCGCCGAGATCATCGCCGGCTCGCTCGGCTTCGGCCTCGGAGCGATGCTGGAGCAGAGCCGGGACCTCGCCGACCTCCCCTCCGTGCTCGCGACGATCCTGACCATCCTCGTCGTCGGGATCGTGATCGAGCTGGCCGTGTTCGCACCGATCGAGCGCCGGCTGCTGCGTCGCCGCGGCCTCACGGGAGCGACCCGATGAGCCTCCAGAACACCGGCTCCGTCGCCCTGGTCGGCGGCGGCCCCGGCCACCCCGACCTGATCACCGTGCGCGGCCGCCAGCTGCTCACCGCAGCCGACGTCGTCATCGCCGATCGGCTCGGCCCGCGCGCCCTGCTCGATGACCTCGGCCCCGACACCGAGGTCATCGACGTCGGCAAGCAGCCGCATCACCACCCCGTCCCGCAGTCGCGGATCAACGAGCTCCTGGTCGAGCACGCCCGCGCGGGCAAGCGCGTGGTCCGGCTGAAGGGCGGCGACCCGTTCGTCTTCGGGCGCGGCGGCGAGGAGGCCGAGTTCTGCCGTGCCGCCGGCATCCCGGTGGAGGTCGTGCCCGGTGTGACCAGCGCCATCGCCGTGCCGTCGATCGCCGGCATCCCGGTCACGCACCGCGGCGTCGCCGCCGGGTTCACCGTGCTGTCCGCGCACACCGACATCGACGAGGTGCCGGGCGGCGCCGAGCACACGGTCGTCCTGCTGATGGGCGTCTCCGGGCTCGCCGCCACCGCGGCCACCCTCGCCGCCGGACGCCGCGGCGCCGACTGCCCGGTCGCCGTCGTCGAGGACGGCTACGGCGACGGCCAGCGCGTGACCATCGGCACGCTCGGTAGCATCGCCGCCGACGCCGCCGCGCGCGGCGTGCGCTCGCCCGCCGTCATCGTCGTCGGCGACGTCGTACGGCTCGCCGACCCCGATCTCCTCCCCATCCCCGCAGCTCAGCACAGCACCGAACAGCACCGCACCGAATAGCACAGCACCGAACAGCACAGAGAGGCACCCCAATGACCCGACCGTTCCGCGTGGCCGTCGTCGGCGCCGGACCCGCCGGAATCTACGCCGGCAACATCCTGCGCACCCGCGCCACCGAGGCCGGCATCGACGTCCGCATCGACCTGTTCGAGTCGCTTCCGGCTCCGTACGGCCTGATCCGCTACGGCGTCGCCCCGGACCACCCGCGGATCAAGGGCATCGTCACCTCCCTGCACGACATGCTCGCCGAGGGCTCGGTGCGCCTGATCGGCAACGTGGAGGTCGGCGCCGACATCACCGTGGACGAACTGCAGTCGCTCTACCACGCCGTCATCTTCGCGACCGGCGCGCAGCGCGACGCCGTCGTGGACCTGCCCGGGCTCGACCTCCCGGGCAGCTTCGGCGCCGCCGACTTCGTCTCCTGGTACGACGGGCACCCCGACGTGCCGCGGCACTGGCCGCTCGACGCCGCGCAACTCGCGGTGCTCGGCAACGGCAACGTCGCGCTCGACGTCGCCCGCGTGCTCGCCAAGCACCCGGCCGACCTGCTGACCACCGACATCCCGGACAACGTCCACGCCGGGCTGCTCGCCTCCCCGGTCGAGGACGTGCACGTCTTCGGCCGTCGCGGACCGGAGGACATCAAGTTCACCCCGATCGAGCTGCGCGAGCTGGGCGAGGTGCCCGGCGTCGACATCGTGCTGTACGACGAGGACTTCGACCGCGCGGGCGACGACGCGACCACCGGCGAGCGGCGTGCCGCCGGCAACCAGGCGAAGGTCATGGCGCGCATCCTGCAGTCGTGGCGCGATCGCGAACCCGGCGACGCCCCGCGCCGCCTGCACCTGCACTTCTGGCACAAGCCTGTCGAGCTGCTCGGCGAGGAGGCCGTGACCGGCATCCGCTTCGAGCGCACCGAGCCGGACGGCGAGGGCGGCATCCGCGGCACCGGCGAGTTCGTCGACTATGACGTGCAGGCCGTCTACCGGGCGATCGGCTACCGCGGCACCCCCGTGCGCGACGTGCCGTTCGACGAGGTCGGCGGGGTCATCCCGAACGACGGCGGCCGCGTGCTCGACGGCGGCGCACCCGTGCCCGGTCTGTACGCCACCGGCTGGATCAAGCGCGGACCGGTCGGCCTCATCGGCCACACCAAGGGCGACGCCGGCGAGACGATCGAGAAACTGCTGGAGGACTTCGAGAGCCTGGCCGCCGACGAGCGCCCGCACGAGGAGGCCGTCCTGGACTTCCTGGAGTCCCGTCGTGTCCGCTACACCACCTGGGAGGGCTGGCTGGCGCTCGACGCGCACGAGCGCGCCCTGGGCGAGGGCTTCGACGGCGAGACGGTGCGCGAGCGGATCAAGGTCGTGCCGCGCGACGAGCAGGTCTCGATCTCGAACCGCGAGGTGATCGTCCGATGACGTACGTGATCGCGCTGCCCTGCGTGGACGTCAAGGACCGCGCCTGCATCGACGAGTGCCCGGTCGACTGCATCTACGAGGGCGAGCGCTCGCTCTACATCAACGTCGAGGAGTGCGTCGACTGCGGCGCGTGCGAGCCGGTCTGCCCGGTCGAGGCGATCTACTACGAGGACGACCTCCCGGAGGAGTGGGCCGACTACCACGCCGCCAACGTCGAGTTCTTCAGCGAGCTCGGCAACCCCGGCGGCGCCGCCAAGGTCGGCCCGCAGCCGTACGACCACCCACTGATCGCCGCGCTGCCGCCGCTGGAGGAATCGCTTGCCTGAGGTCGTCGTCATCGGCGGCGGCCCGGCCGGGCTGTCCGCCACCCTCAACCTGGCGCGCGCCCTGGTGGACGTCGTGCTCGTGGACGCCAGCCGGCCGCGCAACTCGGCCACCCTCCGCTCGCACGGCTTCCTCACCCGCGACGGCATCCGCCCCACCGAGCTGCGCGCGCTGGCCAAGGCCGAACTGGCGGTCTATGACAACGTCGCGCACCTTGAGCGGCGGTCGGTGACCTCCGTCCGCGCGCACGCCGACGCCTTCCAGGTCGAGATCGCCGGCCGCGGCCCGGGCGAGCACGACACGGTCACGGCGCAGGCGGTCCTGCTCACCACCGGCCTCACCGAGACGCTGCCCGCGCTGCCGAGCATCCGCTCCTACTACGGCATGAGCGTGTTCAGCTGCGTGGCCTGCGACGCGTGGGATCTGCGCGGCCGGCCGCTCGCGCTCATCGGCGAGACGCCGGACCTCGCCCGCCGTGCCGTGCACCTGGCCCGCTGGACCGCCGACCTCACCGTCTTCACCAATGCCGCCGACGTGGTCACCTCCGACGAGGAGACCGCGCTCAGCGCACTCGGCATCCGCGTCGAGCGCACCGCGGTGGCCGACCTCGACGGTGAGCGCGGCGCGGTCAGCTCCGTGCAGCTGGCGGACGGCCGGTCCATCCCGGTCGAGGGCGGTTTCGTCCGGCCGACGTGGACGGTCGCGACCGGCTTCATCGACGACCTCCGCCCGCAGGAGTCGGCCGACGGCTTCCTGATCACCGACGACAGCGGCCGGACCTCGATCCCCGGGCTGTACGCCGCAGGCGACGTCGCCGTCCCGGGGCCGCAGCAGATGATCATCGCCGCCGGCAACGGCGCGCGCACCGCCGCCGCCATCGTCGACGACCTTCACGGCGTAACCGCCTTCGCCCCGCGCCCTGTCGCCGTCAGCCTCTGATCCGCCCCGCATCCCGACCCACGACGAAAGAGAGACCATGCCCACGAACGTCTACGAGGACATCACCGCGGCCGTCGGCCGCACGCCCCTGGTCAAGCTGAACAGGCTCGCCGCCGACTCCGATGCGACCGTCCTGGTCAAGCTGGAGTTCTTCAACCCCGCGGGCAGCGTCAAGGACCGGATCGGTGTCGCGATCATCGACGCCGCCGAGAAGTCCGGTGCGCTGCGGCCCGGCGGCACGATCGTGGAGGGCACCAGCGGCAACACCGGCATCGCCCTGGCAATGGTCGGCGCCGCCCGCGGTTACAAGGTGATCCTGACCATGCCGGAGACCATGTCGAAGGAGCGGCGGGTGCTGCTGCGCGCGTTCGGCGCCGAGATCGTGCTCACCCCGGGCCCGGACGGCATGCGCGGGGCCGTGGAGGCCGCCCAGAAGATCGTCGCAGAGAACGACAACGCCATCTGGGCGCAGCAGTTCGCCAACGAGGCCAACCCGGCCATCCACCGGGCTACCACCGCGGAGGAGATCTGGGCGGACACCGACGGCGGCATCGACATCCTGGTCGCCGGGATCGGCACCGGCGGCACGATCACCGGTGTGGGCCAGGTGCTGAAGGAGCGCAAGCCCGGCGTGCAGGTGATCGCGGTGGAGCCGATCGACTCCCCGATCCTCACCGGCGGCAAGCCCGGCCCGCACAAGATCCAGGGCCTCGGCGCCAACTTCGTGCCCGAGCTGCTGGACACCGACGTCTACGACGAGGTCATCGACGTCGCCTTCCCCGACTCCATCGCGGTGGCCAAGCGCCTCGCGTCCGAGGAGGGCATCCTCGCGGGCATCTCGTCCGGCGCGATCGTCTGGGCCGCACTCCAGGTCGCGGCGCGTCCGGAGAACGCCGGCAAGACCATCGTCGCGATCGTCGCCGACACCGGCGAGCGCTACATCTCCACCGCACTGTGGGAGGACCTGCTCGACTAGCTTGTGGGCGGGCGCGCACCCTCCTATCGTTGCGGGTGTCGCGCGCGGTCGATCTGAGGCGCCCTGCCTCCCGTGCCGGCGGGAGGTGGGTGCGCTGTGGACGAGATGACCGGGATGATGTCGATGATGAGTGAGTCGGCCCAGGGGCCGATGGCCGGGATGGACATGGCCCTGATGCAGCGATGTATCGAGGCGTGCTCGGCGTGCGAGCAGGCGTGCACGATGTGCGCGGGCTCGATGTCGATGGAGGGCATGTCCGGCTCGGCGATGTGCATGAGCTGCGCCGAGATGTGCAACACGATGATGCGGATGATGCTGCGGCCGATGCCGATGAACGAGCGCGACATGGCGGCGATGATGTCCATGCTCCAGGCCACGTCGATGATGTGCCGCGCCTGCGCGGACGACTGCGGCGCCATGGCCGACAGCGCCTCGGCGAAGATGTGCGCTCAGGTCTGCATGAACTGCGCGGACGCGTGCGACGCGATGCTGGCGTCGATGAAGCCGATGATGGCCTCGTAGGCCGACCGGGGGGTTCAGCGGCGCTCGAGGCTCACGTTGAGCAGCTCGTCGCCGGCTGCGAGCACGCCGTAGAGGGTGTGCACGGCGACGGGCGCGCCCGGCGCGAGCAGCGCGCGCAGGTCGTCGTAGTGCCAGCACCGGAGGCTGCGGCCATCCAGGTCGGCGAGCTCGATCCAGCCGTCCTCGCCCACCTCGACGACGAACACGTCCGCCCAGTGCGTCCGGGTCGCGATCGCGGCCTGCCGTGCGATGGGGTGGAGGGCGTAACCGTCGTCGAACATGTCCGCGCCCTGCCCGGAGGCGGCCCGGAACAGGGCGTCCTTCGCGGTGGGGCTGGGCTGACGGGTCACGGGGTCCTTCTCACGTTCGGCGGGTGTTCGCGCAGGTGCGCGATGAGTACCGAGCATAGGTACGCCGACGGCCGGAGTCACGCGGGGCGTCACACGGTGAAACATGCGACGCCGGCGCATGGGGGTGGTGAGCCGCGCGCCCTCGCTTGAAGTTGGAATGAAAACTCTCATAGACTGAGTGTCAACGTCACATTTCACCAAGGAGTTGACATGAAGCGGAGTGCAGTAGTGCTGGCGGCGGGTGCATGGCTCGCCGTTCTCATGGGGGCAGGGCTTGCCGCTCCGGCCTATGCGGACGACTCGAATCCCACGGCCTCGGCTGACCCGGGGCCCGACGCCCCCTCGTCATCGGGTCTGACCGCGACGCCCGATCCTGGCCGGGCCGGGCGCGCAGCCTCCGTCGGTGTCAGCCCTGGTGGATGCACCGGTCACACGGATTATGCGCACAAATCCGGCAGTGAGTCCTCGGTGCACGGCCGTACCAGGTGCAACTTCCCCGTCACGTCGGCCTCCGTGACGACCTACCTCTACAACCAGCAGTGGTTCGGTTGGAACCTGCTGAGGTCGGACACGTCGAAGACCGCGGGTAAGAACACCTCCAACGACGCCCATCCGCATCACCCGTGTTCGACCAGCAACACGAACAGTTTCTACGGCGCTTCGACTCATTCGTCTGTCGAGAACGGGAGGACATACTCGGCGAGCACGTCGTCGCCCGTTCAGAAGTTCGGTTGCTGACGTCGCCGGCCGCCGACGTCGGGACGCGGTCGGCCCGGAAGGCGGCGGCCGCGTCCATGCTGCTGACAATGGGGTTGGCGGGCTGCGCTGTCCCCGCACCCGGCCCCGCGGAGGAGCAAGTGAAACCCTTGCACGGCGTTCGTAACCCACCGGCACAGGTCCCGGGTGTGACGGGAAACGGCGTTGTTCTCACCGTCGCCCAGTTCTCCTGGGGAGAGGGTGCGGAGCGGCGGATTTCACCGCCGAACCCTTCCGCCGTGCCGATCGTGAGCGCGCCGTTCGATGGCGATACGATAACGTTCCGGCTCGCCACCGACGTGCGGCCGGCCCTGATCCTGGTCAGCGCATACTCGCGACTCGAGGCCGACGGCACTCCGGACGTGTCGAGCGAGAGCGCGTTCGACTGCGCGAAACCAGGCGCCTGCGACATTACGGAGGATGGAACCACGGTGACGATCCGCATCGCGGCTCCGGGGACGCGGATCGCGACTCTGCGGACCGCGTTCGATGCGCCCAGTGAGACCTCCGACACCGGCTTGGCCGAACCGTACACCGCGGCGTGGGTGGTTCGACTGACCGGGTAGAGGCCTCACCCTCACACCCCGCCCTCCCCGCCGAGAGTTCTTCGTCACACAGGTTTCACGCCGCGCGCGACCCGCCGAAACACCGTCTTCCTACCGTGGAGTCACCCACTCACCGCAGGAGGACCGCACGATGACCAGCACCGTCCCCACCTCGACCGCCGCCACGGCCGCCGCCCCGCCCGCCCCGGCCGCCACCGCCGCCCCGTCGTCCCTCGCCTTCCGCCCCGGCCGCTGGATCGACGGCTGGGACGCCGAGGATGCCCGGCAGTGGAGCGACTCCGGCGCCGCCATCGCCCAGCGCAACCTGCGCTGGTCGATCTTCGCGGAGTTCCTCGGTTTCGTCGTCTGGCAGCTGTGGTCGATCGTCGTCGTCGCGCTCCCGGACGCCGGCTTCCACTTCAGCACCGCGCAGACGTTCTGGCTCATCTCGATGCCGAGCCTGGTCGGCGCGACGCTCCGGTTCCCGTACACGTTCATGGTGCCGAAGTTCGGCGGCCGCAATTGGACGATCGTCTCGGCGGCGCTGCTGCTCATCCCGACCATCGGGCTCGCGATCTGCGTCGCCAACCCGCAGACCCCGTTCGCGGTGATGCTGCTGGTGGCGGCGCTCGCCGGCTTCGGCGGCGGAAACTTCGCCAGCTCGATGGCGAACATCACCTTCTTCTACCCGCAGCGCAAGAAGGGCTGGGCGCTCGGCCTCAACGCCGCAGGCGGCAACCTGGGCGCGGCCGTCGCGCAGTTCGCGGTCCCGATCGTGATCACCATCGGCGCCGGCGCAACCCTCCAGCTGCCGCTCGCCGGGCTGGTCTGGGTGCCGCTGATCCTGGTCGCCGTCGTCGGCGCGTGGCGGCGGATGGACAACCTCTCGAACGCCCGCGCCGACGTGAAGGCGTCGCTCGCCGCCCTCCGCGCGCCCGAGCTGTGGCTGATGGCCCTGCTCTACATCGGCACCTTCGGCTCGTTCATCGGCTTCTCCAGCGTCTTCCCGAAGCTCATCGCCGACCAGTTCCCCGGCTTCAGCGCCTTCCCGGTCGCCGGTGCGACGCTCTCCCTCGCCTTCCTCGGCGCGCTCGTCGGGTCGCTGGCCCGGCCGTTCGGCGGCCGGCTCGCCGACCGGTTCGGCGGCAGCACCATCACGATCGCCGCGTTCGTGGTCATGGCGCTCGGCGCGCTCGCGGTCATCGTGACGCTGCCGCTCGACAACTTCTGGCTGTTCCTCGGATTCTTCCTCGTGCTGTTCGTCGCCTCGGGCGCGGGCAACGGCGCGACCTACCGGATGATCCCCACCCTGTTCGCGCTGCGCTCCGGCGCCGCCGACGGGCACCACTCGGCCGGGGACGTCTCGTCGCAGCGGACCGCGGCCGCGGCGCTCGGGATCGTCTCCGCGTTCGGCGCGTACGGCGGCTTCGTGATCCCGCAGGTGCTCGGACTCTCCAAGTCGACGACAGGAGGCTACGAGGCGGGGCTGTCCTGGTTCGTCGCCGCCTACGTCGTGCTGCTGGCGGTCACCGTCGCGGTGGCCGTGCACGGTCGCCGCCGCGGGGTGCGGATCTGAGCGGCGGCCTCCCGATGGACGCGCCGAGCCACTGCCCGTACTGCGCTCTGCAGTGCGCCATGACGCTCACCCCATCGCCCGACGCGGCCACCCCCGTGACCGTCGCCGGCCGGATGTTCCCGACCAACCGCGGCGGCCTGTGCAAGAAGGGCTGGACCTCCGCGGAGCTGCTCGCGACGCCCGGCCGGCTGACCACGCCGCTGATCCGGCGGGACGGCGAGCTGCAGCCCGCCGGGTGGGAGGAGGCGCTCACCCTGATCGGCTCCCGGCTCGCCGCCATCCGCAGCGAGGACGGCCCTGACGCCGTCGCTGTCTTCGGCGGCGGCGGGCTCACCAACGAGAAGGCGTACCTGCTCGGCAAGTTCGCCCGTCTCGCCCTCGGTACCTCCCGCATCGACTACAACGGCCGGTTCTGCATGGCGTCGGCGGCCGCCGCCGGCAACCGGGCGTTCGGCGTCGACCGGGGGATGCCGTTCCCGGTGACCGACCTCGACGACGCCGACACCGTCCTGCTGCTCGGCTCGAACGTCGCGGCCACGATGCCGCCGTTCATCGGCCACCTGGCGGGCGCGCGGGCGGCGGGGGGCCTCATCGTGGTCGACCCGCGCCGGTCGCAGACCGCGCAGCTCACGGCCGACGGGGGAGGCCTCCACCTGCAGCCGGCGCCCGGCACCGACCTGGTCGTCCTGCTCGGGCTGACCCATCTCGTGCTCGCCGAGGGGCTGGCCGACCTCGACTACCTGGAGGCGCGGACCACCGGGTTCGACGCCGTCCGCCGCAGCGTCTCGCCGTGGTGGCCCGAGCGGGTGCAGGAGCATACCGGCGTGCCCGTCGCCCAGCTGCGGGAGGTCGCCCGCCGGCTCGCTCGCGGCCGCGGCACCTTCATCCTCACCGGCCGCGGCGTCGAGCAGCACGTGGACGGGACCGACACCGCCACGGCCGCGATCAACCTCGCGCTCGTCCTCGGCCTCGTCGGCCGCCCAGGCTCGGGCTACGGGACGCTGACCGGCCAGGGCAACGGCCAGGGCGGCCGCGAGCACGGCCAGAAGTGCGACCAGCTGCCGGGCTACCGCAAGATCGCCGACCCGGCCGACCGGGCGGCCGTCGCCGCGGTCTGGGGCGTCGACCCCGGCATCCTCCCCGGGCCCGGCGTGCCCGCCGTCGAACTGCTCGGGATGCTCGGCCGCCCGGACGGCGTGCGCGCCCTGCTGGTGCACGGCTCGAACGTGGTCGTCTCCGGGCCCGACGCCGGAGCCGTGCGCGCCGGTCTCGAAGCGCTCGACCTCCTCGTGGTGTGCGACTTCGTCCTGTCCGAGACCGCAGAGCTCGCCGACGTGGTGCTGCCGGTCACGCAGTGGGCCGAGGAGGAGGGGACGATGACGAACCTGGAGGGCCGCGTGCTGCGCCGCCGCCGCGCGCTCGACCCGCCGGCCGGGGTGCGCAGCGAGCTGGACATCCTGGCCGACCTCGCCCGCCGCCTGGGAGCGCCGTCGGTGTGGCCGACGTCGCCGGCGGAAGTCTTCGACGAGCTCGCCCGGGCGTCCGCGGGGGGCGTCGCCGACTATTCGGGGCTGAGCCACGCGCTGCTCGACGCCCTGCGGGACGACGAGGCCGCGCACTGGCCGTACCCGGCGGGGTCGCGCGGGACGCCGCGGCTGTTCGCGGACCGCTTCGGCCATCCCGACGGTCGCGCCCGGCTCGTGGCGGTGCGGCCGCGCCCGCTCGAGACCGGCCGGGAGGTCGGCGAGCTGACCCTGATCACCGGCCGGCTGCTGGAGCACTACCAGTCCGGCGCGCAGACCCGCCGGGTGCCCGAGCTCGTCTCGGCGCAGCCGCAGGTGCGCGCCGAACTGCACCCGGCCACGGCAGCCAGGCTCGGGATCGCCGACGGCGAGCCGGTGCGGGTGCGCAACTCCCGCGGGATCGTGGAGGCGACGGCGCTGCTCACCGCGGGGATGCGGATCGACACGGTGTTCCTGCCCTTCCACTTCGCCGGCCGGCAGTGTGCCAACCTCCTGACCGAGGCCGCGGTCGACCCGATCTCGGCGATGCCCGAGTTCAAGCGGACCCTGGTGCGGGTGGAGGCCGGAGTCCCCCGAGCAGAGGAGGCCCTCGCATGACCAGACCGCTGCGCATCGTCCTGATCGGCTACGGGCCCGTCGGAGCCCGGTTCGTCGAGGAGGTGCTGCCTGCGGTCGCCGCCGGGGAGGCCTCCCTCGTCGCGGTCGGCGCCGAGGACGAGGACGCCTACAACCGCGTCCTCGTCGCCGAGTACGCGGTCGGCGCCGCCCGCCGCGACCGGCTGGACGTGACCGACACCGCGGCCGCCCGCGCGGCCGGGGCGGACATCCGCCTCTCCGAGACGGCCGTCGCGATCGACCGGGTGCGGCAGCGGGTGCGCACCTCCGGCGGGGACGAGCTGCCCTACGACCGGCTGGTCCTGGCCACCGGCGCCCGGGCGAACATCCCGACCCTCGACGGCATCGAGCACGCCAGGCGCGAACGGTACGCCGCGCCCGGCCCCGGGCTCGATCACGGCCGGCGCCCGCTCCCCGGCGGCGTCGTCGCGCTGCGCGACCTGGCCGACGCCGACGCCGTCGCACCGGTGGTGGCGGGCGGCGGCACAATCGTGGTGCTCGGCGCCGGAGTGCTCGGGATGGAGTTCGCCCTGCTCGCGGCCGAGCACGGCGCGCAGGTTGTCGTGGTCCACCACGGTCCGACCCCGATGGCCCGCAACCTGGACGAGCCGGGCGGCCGGATGCTCGCCCGCGCCGTGAAGACGCTCGGCGTCGGGATGGCCGCCCACGCCCGGGCCGAGAGCGTCGGCTTCCGCGACACGGATGGCGGTCGGGTGTTCGACGGCGTCGGCTGCGCGGACGGCACCTACATCCCCGGCGACCTCCTGGTGCTGTCGTGCGGGGTCGGCCCGCGGGTGGAGCTCGCGATTGCCGCGGGCCTGGCCTGCTCGGCGGGCGTGCTCGTGGACGAGGAGCTGCGCAGCTGGACCGACCCCGACGTGTTCGCGATCGGGGATTGCGCGCAGGTCGCGGCGCCGGAGGACGCGGACGCGTCCGGCCGGGTGCCCGGCGCGCCGAGCGGCCTCATCGGGCCGGGCTGGCGGCAGGCGGCC
>NZ_JBDGMM010000040.1:0-55884 GCF_057655165.1 Leifsonia sp. Soil_N53 | reverse complement strand
CGGTGGCCGCGTTCGCCGCCACCCTCGACGGCGACCCGGAGCAGGCGCTGCGCGGCGCGACCGAATGGCTGCTGGGCGGGGCGCCCGAGGTCGGGGCGGTCGTGGACGCGGTCGTCTCGGCCGCGCAGACCGCGGAGGGCGTCGACGCCGACACGGTGCGGATGCTCGCGGCGGCATTCCCCGGCGACCCCGGGATCGTGCTGGCGCTGCTGCTCAACCGGGTCGCGCTGCGCCCGGGCGACGCGCTCTACCTGCCGGCCGGCAACATCCACGCCTACCTCCGCGGGCTGGGGGTCGAGCTCATGGCGGCCTCCGACAACGTGCTGCGCGGCGGGCTCACCCCGAAGCGGATCGACGTGCCGGAGCTGGTCAGCATCCTCGACTTCGCCCCCTTCGCGGTGACGCCGATGGTCCGGGAACGGCCCGCTCCCGGTGTCGAGGAGTTCGTTCCCGACGTGCCGGACTTCCGGCTCGCCCGGGTGGAGGTCGGCGGCGACGTGCCGTCCGCCTCCCTCGACCTGCCTGGCACGGCGATCGCGCTCTGCACGGCAGGGGAGGTCGAGCTCCGCGGGGCCCACGGCGGGCTGCGGCTCGCCCGCGGCGAAGCGGCCGTCGTCACCGCCGACGAGCAGGAGCTGACCGTATATTCCGGCGGCGGAACACTCTTCGTGGCGACGCCGAACCGGTGAGCTATCCTTCGGGGGTGAGCAGGCCCTCCCACCCGGCGTCCGGATCGACACCGTTGAGCGACCGCGTCGCCGCCGCCCGCGGCGCTTCCGGCACCGGGGCCTCCGTGTTCGCGGTGCTGCTGTTGTTCACGCTGTTCGCCGGCGACTTCTGGCGAAACCTGATCAGCTGGCCCGGATACTTCGTGCTCGCCGGGGCGCTGGCGGTCGGCAGCGTCGTCTTCCTGGTCCGGATGCGGCCCGCGGTGCGCTGGCGGAAGCTGCCGAAGTCGCTGGTGCTCTTCCTCGCCTTCGCGATCGTCTCGCTGGCCTGGTCGGCCTACCCCGGCGCGACGGCGCTCGGGCTCGTCACCCAGCTGGCCACGACCGCCGCCGCCGTGTTCCTCGCCTTCTGCCTGAGCTGGCAGGCTCTGCTCACCGCTCTGGCGAACGCATTCCGCTGGATCCTCGGCCTCTCGCTGCTGTTCGAGTTGATCGTCGCGATCTTCGTACGCAAGCCCGTGCTCCCGCTGACGCCCGTGCAGCCGGTGCCGTCAGGACGGCTGCCCTCCGCGTTCTACTGGAGCCGCGACCTGCTCTTCCACGGCGGCCAGATCCAGGGCATCGTCGGCAACAGCAACCTGCTGGCGATGATCGCCCTGCTCGGGCTGGTCGTGTTCGGCATCCAGCTCGCCGACCGCAGCATCCGCCGCGGCACGGCGATCACCTGGCTGGTCGTCGCCGTCGTGACCTTCGCGCTGACGCGCTCCTCGACGGTGTTCGTGGCCGCCGTGTTCACCGCCGTCGTCCTCGGCTTCGCCCTGTGGACGCGCCGCGCGGGCCCTGACCGGAGGCGGCCGGTGTACCTGACCGCCGCCGCGCTGACGATCGTCGCCGTGGTCTCCGTGGTGCTGTTCGCCTCGCGCATCCCGGTGCTGCTCGGCAAGAGCGAGGACCTCACCGGGCGGCTCACGATCTGGGACTCGGTCATCCACCTCGCCCAGGAGCGGCCCGCGTTCGGCTGGGGCTGGGTGAGCTACTGGGCGCCGTGGGTGTCGCCGTTCAAGGACCTCGCGGTGCGCAACGGCGTCGTCTACCTGCAGGCGCACAACGCCTGGCTCGACGTGTGGCTGCAGCTCGGGATCGTCGGGCTGGTGATCTTCGCCCTGCTGGTGCTGAGCACCCTGTGGCGGTCGTGGTTCCACGCGGTCGACCGCCCGCGCGTCGCTGTGGCCGACGACCTCCCCTACACCGCGCTCGCCCTCCTGCCGCTGCTGCTCCTCGCCGCACTGCTCGCCCAGAGCCTCGCGGAGAGCCGGATGCTGATCGAGGGCGGCTGGACACTCCTCGTGCTCATCGCGCTGAAGACCAAGCAGTCCGCCACGTAGGATTCTGTTCATGGCCGAACCGCGTCGAACCCTGGTGCCGCCCGCGGTCACCGAGTTCCTCGGATCGGCCCGATTCACCTCCACGCTCGCGCTGCTGGCGGTGGTGACCGGATTCTCGACCCACGCGATCCGCGCGGTCATCGGCTGGCCCGGCCTCATCGGGGCGCTCGGCGCCATCGCCGTGCTGGCCGCGCTCTCGTTCATCGCGCAGCGCAAGCTCATCGAGTGGCACGGCCTGCTGCCGATCTCCGCCCTGCTCTTCGTCGGCTGGTGCGCACTCTCCATCATCTGGAGCGACTACCAGTTGGCCACCGTGGCCGGGGTCGTCTACCAGCTCCTGTTCGCCTTCCTCGCCGTCTACATCGCCCTCGTGCGCGACGCCATCCAGATCGTCCGCGTCGTGGGAGACGCGCTGCGCGTGCTGCTGACCGTGTCGCTCGCATTGGAGGTGCTGAGCGGCCTGCTGCTGGACGTGCCGATCCGGTTCCTCGGGATCGCGGGGAACATCGCGGCGGGCGGCCCGATCCAGGGCCTGTTCGGCTCGCGCAACCAGCTCAGCATCGTCGCGCTGATCGCCTTCGTCACGTTCCTCGTCGAGCTGCGCACCCGGTCGGTCCGGCCGACGCTGGCGGCGTTCTCGATCACCCTCGCCGCGCTCTGCATCCTGCTCGCGCACTCCCCCGTGATCGCGGCGGTGTCGGTCGTCGTCGGCCTCGCCACGCTCGCGCTGTACCTGTTGCGGAAGGTCCCGGCCAACCGCCGCACTCTCGTGCAGTGGGCGCTCGCGGTGGTGACCGTGGGCGTGCTGGTCCTGGCGTACATCTACCGCACCCGGGTCATCGACCTGCTCAACGCCCGCGCGGACTTCCAGGTGCGCTACAAGCTCTGGATCCAGATCTGGGAGCTCATCCCGATCAACCAGATCACCGGCTGGGGCTGGGTGGGCTCCTGGCCGACCGACCTCTACCCGTTCAACGCGATCCAGGACGCGACCGGCGCCTACCACCCGGACGGCCTGAACGCCTACCTGGACGTCTACCTCCAGGTCGGCTTCATCGGCCTGGTGCTGTTCGTCGCGCTCATCGCGCTGGCGTTCAGCCGTTCCTGGCTGCTCGCCTCCAACCGCCGCAGCGTCGTCTACGCGTGGGCGCCGCTCGTGATGGTCGCCCTCCTGGTCACCAGCGTCTTCGAGAGCTCGATCCTGGTCGAGTCCGGCTGGATGCTGCTGGTGATCTGCACGGTCAAGGCGTCGCAGGGGATGAGCTGGCGGCTGCGGCTGCCGCATCGGGACGGCTCCATAGGCGCCTGAGACCGGTCAGATGCACGATCAGGCCGACGGCTGGTCCGGCGGCAAGCGCGATGGCCGCCCGCGTCGGGAGGTCGATGGGAACGAAAAGGAGCGCGAGCGCAATGACGGAGGCGACCACCCAGCCCAGCGCATAGAGGCCGTGCGCGTCACGGGAGAGCACGGCCGAACCGGTGACGAACAAAGCGCCGATGAGTCCGGAGGACGCGATGAGCGACACGATCACACCGGCGCCAAGGTCATATTCGGCGCCGAAGACGAGGTGCATCACCGCGACTCCCCATAGCCATGCTGCCACGCAGAGGAGCGCGATGATGCCCGCGATGGCCGCCATCAGGCCGGCCATCGTCCGTCCGGTCCGGTCCGGGTGATGCGAGAACCGGCTGACGAGATAGCTCGACAAAGCGGTCAAGGGGACGAGGATCGGCGCACGGGTGAGCGTGACCGTCAGCACCAATGAGCCGAGGGCAGCATGGTTCTGCGGTCCGGAGAAAAAAGAAAGCAGCAGTGGGAAGCCGTTGATGAGCACCGCGGTCGCCGACGCCGCGAGAAGTGTGCGGCCGGTGTTGGCGATCAGTGTGCGGACACCGGCCGAAACCCTGGCGCTCGCCGTGAAACGCCGTGGGGAGCTCAGGAAGACGATGGCGAGCGAGAGTGGGAACGGCACGATGACTGCGATCGCGAGGGCGACGAGGTCGTCCGTGATCGCCAGCACCGCGACCACGCCCAGGATCCGGATGATGCCATCGAGCGCGACGATCGCGGCGAGTTGCCGCCACATACCCGCACCCGCTGCAACCCCCGAAGCAGCGACGACGAGGCAGTTGAATGCAGCGCCGAGCGCGACCAGCCAGGACAGGCCCTGGTTTGCAGCACCCAGGCTCGGCACCGCCCACAGCGGACTCGTGCCCACGACGACGACGGCGACCACCAGGGCCATGGCACCGGCGAACGCCCAGAGCGACGTACGCCGCGGTGAGCCCGTGTCCGCGCGCTCGAGCACGAAGGTCTGCGCGGTGGCACGCGTGGCCTCCTGCTGCAGCCCGAAGAGAACGCCTACCACCAGGAACAGGGCGGACCAGAACACCGAGAACACCCCATAGCCCGCGGCCCCGATCGCGGTGTAGACGCGCCAGGTGACGGCATAGCCCGCCAGCCCGGAGATCGCCGTCGCTCCGAGGATCAGCGCAACCGAGGACCGCGCGCCCGCCGGGGTCGCAGGGTCCTCGAGGTCGGGGATGGGCTCGTTGATAGGTTCGAACGCGGTGATGGGATGCTCCCGAATGCATGGAAGGATAGATGGCGGCCTGCGATCCGCAGCCTTACCCTACGATGAAAGCCTGTACGCAGTGACGATCGACATCATGATGCCGTTCTACGGCGACCCGGGACTCTTCCGCGAGGCGGTCGCGAGCGTTCAGGCCCAGACCGACCCGGATTGGCGTCTCGTTGTCGTCGACGATGTCTACCCTGATCCCGAGCCGGGCCGATGGGTGTCCGGGCTCGGCGACGAGCGGATCGTCTACCTCCGCAACGAGACCAATCTCGGAGTGTCGGGCAACTTCTCCCGGGCGGTGAGCCTGGTGGAGAGCGACCAGTTCGTCCTGATGGGATGCGATGACCTCCTCGAGCGCGAGTATGTCGCCACTATGCGGGCGGCCGCTGCACGGCACCCGGGGGCCGCGTATTTCCAGCCGTCCGTCACAGTCATCGATGGCGACGGACGCCCGTCGGCGCCGCTGCCCGACCGCGTGAAGCAGTGGTACCGACCGCGTGGCCAGGCGGAGCTGGTGCTGTCGGCGGAACGTCTCGCCGTCAGCCTGCTGCGCGGAAACTGGACGTACTTCCCCTCGATCCTGTGGCGTACGGAGGCCGTGCGTGCGCACGGGTTCGATCAGGACTTCGAGGTGGTGCTCGACCTCGCCCTTCAGCTCGACATCGTCCTCGCAGGAGGTTCGCTCGTCGTCCTACCCGACACCGTCTTCCGCTACCGAAGGCACGATGCGAGCGTCTCCTCATGGACCGCCACCGACGGAAGCCGATTCGACGAGGAGCGCGCGTTCTTCCTCAGCTCGGCCGCGACATTGCGTGCGCGGGGCTGGGCACGTGCCGCCCGCGTGGCTTCCGCCCATTGGTCTTCGCGCCTGAACGCTGTGACGCGTGTGCCTTCGGCCCGTTCCGACGTCGCGGGGCTGCGATCACTCGGCCGTCACGTCCTGACGGGATGGCGCGCCAGTTCGTGATCATCCCTTCACGATAGAATCCAGCATCATGTCAACACCCCTCGAGCAGACCCTCATAGTGGTGCCCGCGTTCAACGAAGAGGCGTCAGTCGGAGCGACAGTCAATGAGATCCTCACGTCGCTCCCGGGGGTCGCTTGCCTCGTCGTCGACGACGGCTCGTCCGACCGCACAGCGATCATGGCTCAGGAGGCCGGCGCGACCATCGCCGTGCTCCCCTTCAACCTCGGCGTCGGCGGTGCCATGCGGTTCGGCTTCAAGTACGCGATCAACCATGGTTTCCGCAACGTGATCCAGATCGACGCCGACGGACAGCATGACCCCTCGGCTGTGCCCCGGCTCCTGGACGAACTCGAACACGCCGATCTGGCGATCGGGGCCCGCTTCGCGGGAAGCGGCAACTATGAGGTCCGCGGGCCGCGCCGCTGGGCGATGCGGATGCTGTCGTGGACTCTGAGCCGCACTGCACGAACGAAGCTGACCGATACGACAAGTGGTTTCAAGGCGAGCGGCCCCAAGGCCGTCGCCCTCTTCGCCTCGAACTACCCGGCCGAATATCTCGGCGACACGATCGAAGCGCTCGTGATCGCAGCACGGGCCGGGTGCGTCATCGTGCAGATACCGGTCACGATGCGTCCGCGCACGGCCGGCGTCCCCTCCCACAACCCGGTGAAAGCCGCGACCTATCTCGGCCGCGTCTTCCTGGCGCTGGGCTTCGCCCTGTTCCGACCGATCGCCCCCTCCGAACGACAGGTGAACGCATGACCGTCACTGCTTACGTCCTGGGCATCGTGGCGGCACTGCTTACTCTCGGTGTGGTCATCGAGATGATGCGCCGCAAGCGCATGCGCGAGCGTCACGCCATCTGGTGGCTACTCGCCGGCGTTCTGGCGCTGGTCATCGGCATCTTCCCCGGGATCCTCGACTGGGCTGCGAGCCTCCTCGGGGTCGGGGCGCCTGTCAACCTCGTGTTCTTCGTCAGCATCGCAGTGCTCTTCCTGGTCTGCATCCAGCACAGCTCCGAGTTGACGACGCTAGAGGACAAGACGCGCACCCTCGCCGAGGAGGTCGTGCTGCTGCGGCTGCGTATCAATGAACTCGACGCGAAACTCGCCGAGGTCAAGCGCGACGCCCACAATGCCGACGAGGAAGCCGGGCGGCCGGACCACGTCGCGGACTGATCGACGCTAGCTCCTGCCGACCGTTCCTACGGTGACCGAGATGTCCGCTCCGACGCACTGCTTGCTGAGTTCCTGCGGAAGCGCGGGATTGCGTGTCGCGATGTCGACGTGGCCACCCCATTGTCGGATCGTCGAGCAAACCCGATCGATCTTCGCCGTGTCGAGGAAGTAGGCGTTGTCGCGCATCGGATCGCGGCTCACATCGGAGTGCTGCTGGATCAGCCAGGCATTCACGAAGAGATCCTGGTTCGGGTCGTCGAAGTACTGCACAGCGAGGGTCTTCTTCGTGGGATCGGAGAGCGCGAACAGCACGGCGGCCTCGGCGTCGTGCGCGCTCGAGCCGCCCACGCGCCCGATCGTCAGAGCGGGGACGATCTGGCCGGGCGACCAGGACGCCGGTGGCACCTGGCCGGCCAGGAACACCACGACTGCGCCCGCGGCAGCGAAGACGGCGAAGGACTCGACGACGCGGGATGTAGGGGCGTTGAGCCAGCCGACGATGAGCGAGACCGCGATGATGATCGCCACGATCGTGAGGATCCACGTGAGCTTGGCCGAGTAGTACCCCCACCCACCGTGGGAGGCGGCCTGACGCGAGAGCCAGTAGACGGAGGCCCCGCCCGCGGCTATGAGGACGCAGACGGCCGCGAACGTCCGCCGCCGACCTCGACCCGCCGCGGCGGCCGCGGCGAGCACGAACAGGACGATGCTGCACACGACGAGAGACGCCGGGCCGATCGGGAGCATCGCGCCACCACCGCCGAGTGCCTCTGAGTCGCGCCGCAGGTCGGGGAACGTCACGAACAGGCCGTAGGCGGCGAGTTGAAGCGCCGCTCCCCAGAACATCAGCCCCGTCGGCCACCGAAGCGCGGCCCGCCACGCGCGCCACTGCATCACCGCACAGAGGGCGGCTAGGGCGAGCGGGATCGGCACCAGCGGCGCCCAGACAGCGAGGGTCACCGTGCACGCGAGCAGGAGGGCGCACAACCCGATGAAGGGGGACGTAGCCGACTCCCTCCAGATGATCCACACGCAGAGAATCACCACGAGGGCGACGGTGACGTTGACGAAACCGTAGCCGAACGCGAACCCACTCACGTACCAGAGCATCGGAATGCTTCCGGCGAGCACGGAGGCAACCACGCGGGCCCACCGACGCCGCGGCGTGATCTCGCGCGCCACCACCAGCGCCGACAGGACGCAGGCCAGGAAAGTGAGGAACAGCCAGAGCTGGATCACCCGCAGGATGTCGTGCTCGAGCAGATGAGCGTTCGCTACGGCGGCTCGGCCAGGCGCCATCGCCGAGGCCATGAGCTCGTTGCTGAACGGACTCGGGTTCGGGTGGATGGACGCGATGAGACCGCCGTCGGTGACGAAGAGGCGGGCGGCGACGGTGTTCCAGACTGCGTCGTTCCCCATCGCCCACGACACGTGGCCTCCGCCGTACACCACGATCGAGAACACGGTCGCGAGCACCCCGAGCAGCGGGACGATGAGCGCACCACCGATCAGGAACGCGGAGGAGCGCAACGGGAGCCGCAGGTGGTGCCTACGCCGCGCGATCGCAGCCAGCGCGGACGCAGCCAGGAGCGCGCACACGATCAGGTTCGACCACTCCAGCCCCAGATGGGTGAAGGGGTAGAGCGAGATCAAGAGTGCGAGGACTGCGAAGACGCCGATTACCTCGGTCGCCAGGGCCATCGCCCAGCCCATGAACTGACCGAACGCCACGAAGAGGAGCACGCCGCTCGCAAGGAAGAACGGCCACTGCACGCCGGTGACGGCGCCGAGCACCAGCAGCGCGGCGGTCACCCCGGAGACGACCCAGATCGTCCGCCGTCCGACGGCGATGCTGTGACCGGCTGACGCCGTGCGGAACGCAGACTTGCTCTGGAGCATGGGTGGGCGTGCTTTCGGTCTCAGCGGGGCTGCAAGAGGTCCCTCACAATGTCCGCCGACCCCCGACTCGCGAACCGTGAGTAGCTGCCCGTCGTCGCCTCCCGCAGGACGGGGACGACGCGGCGCAGTCGGTTGTCCGGAAGCAGTGCCCGGACTCGCTCGTGTCGGATCTTACCGTCAAGCAGCTGGGAGTCCGCGCGGCTCGCCAGCGGGCCGAGCTGCTCGAGGCGCTCCCGCAGGATTTCGGCCCGACGCCAAAGCCGGGTGTTGCGATCGCCGCGCGGGGCGAGAACCCGGGCGACTTTCCTCCGGAGAGTGGGTGCCGCGACGCCGATCTGGTTAGACCCGTGCTGCCGGTACCCGATGAGTTCCTGGCGAACGGGGGTGACATCGCCGAGGGCGGCCGCGACGATCGCCAGCCACTCGTCGTGTACCCAGTACTGGGGGAACGGGAAGGCTGCATCGACGAGGCCGCGGCGGAATACCACCGTCGCCCCGGTGACGATGTTGCGGCGGAGCAACTCCGGGAACGCCTGCCCCGATTCGATGCGCTCCAACGATTCGTCCGTGACCTCCAGCTGGCTGAACAGACCACCGCCAGTCGACACACCGGTCGCATCGATCAGGTCCGCGTCGCTGAAGGCGAGCAGGACGCCCTCGCGCTCCTCAAAGATCGCCCGCATCCGCTCGATCTTGGCCGCGTGCCAGACGTCGTCCTGATCGGAGAGCGCCACCAGGTCGCCGCTGGTGGCCGCGATCGCCCGCTCGAAGTTGGCGGACACCCCATGCCGCTCGCCTCCCGTGAGCACGACATGCTCTGGGGCGCCCGGAGTTGCCAAGACATGCTCCACAATCCTCAGGGTCGCGTCGCTGGATCCGTCGTCCGCGACGACGATCTGATCCACCGGAGACGTCTGTGCCAGGATGCTTCTGAGCTGGTCCTCCAGGAACTCCGCTCCGTTGTACGTGCAGAGCGCGACCGAAACGGTGAGGGAGGGCGACATGACACGATCAGCATCTCATACACCCATGCTCTAGGGTTGGTCCGGGCGCGTGGCCCGTCGGACGAGAATGGAGCACAGATCGCATGACGGAACGACGACGTCGCCCGCGATCGAGTCGCCTGGGCCGCCTCGTGGGCAACCGCTGGGGCGTCTTCGGCGTCGCATTCGTCTTGACGCTCGTGCCGATGCTCCTCTGGAATCTCGCCTCGCCGATCGGCTCCTCGCCGGACGAGCCGACTCACTTCGTGCGAGCCGCCGCGGTCGCGCGCGGGCAGGTGTTCACAGGTCCACTCCCCAGCAATCCGCGGATGTCGGAGGCTAAGGTCCCCGAATTCGTCGCCTGGACCCTCGCCCGCACCTGCTACGCCTTCAAACCGGACATCGCAGCCTCCTGCGTGCATCCCGTGCCCGGCGATCCCGATCGGATCGTCCAGAGCGGTCACACGGCCGCAGGGAACAGTCCGGTGTTCTACGCGCTCACCGGCCTCCCGAGCCTCGTCCTCGATGGCGACAAAGCCCTGTACGCGATGCGCGGAGTCAACTCGCTACTGTGCGCCGCGATGTTCGGGTTCCTATTCCTCGCGCTGAGCCAGCTCGCCCGGCCGCGCTGGTCGTATTTCGCGGCGTTCGTCAGTGTGACGCCGATGGTCCTCTACCTCGGCGGCACCCTCAATCCCAACGGACTGGAGCCCGCAGCGACCGGCAGCCTACTTGCATCGTTGGTGGTGCTCTGCTCGAGGGCCGTGACCCGCGTGCGGATGTACGAGCTGCTCGGCGTCACCGTCTTGGCGACAATCATGCTCACCTCCACGAGGAACATCTCCCTTCTCTGGGTCGTCATGGCCGTCGTCGTGGCCCTCCTCTTCGCCAGGAAGGCCATCCTCATGCGCTTGTTGCGGCGTCCCGCGATCTGGGTAACGGTCTGCCTCGCCGCACTCGTCTCCGTGGCGGAGTTCGTCTACTTCATCCGGCCATCGGTCGTCGCGCAGCCTCAGCAGTTCAACGGAGCAGGCACGTCGTTCCGCGATGGGCTGCTCTACATGGTCCAGCACACCTTCGACTATGCGAGCGGCTGGGTCGGCCTCTTCGGCTGGGTGGATACGCCTGCCCCGTCGTTCACCTTGATCGTGTGGGCAGCGCTCATGCTTGGCTTGGTGCTGGCCGCGCTGATCCTCGCCACGTCCGTGCGCCGGCTCTCGGTGATCCTTTTGCTGGTGGCCCTCGTCCTCGTACCCGCCATCGCCCAGGCCGCTGTGATCACGAACGCTGGTTTCATCTGGCAGGGGCGTTACACACTCGCGATCGTCCTCGCCCTGCTCCTCGCATCGGGCATGGCGCTCGACCGCTGCGGTTTCGGAGCGCCCGCAGCGCCGCTGCGCAAGGTCGCGACGTTCGCCGTCTGGCTCATGGCGTTCGGCCAGGTGTTCGCCTACTTCGTCGCGATCAAGCGATATGTCGTCGGCGACGCGGCCTATATCGCCGCACTGTTCCGCGCTCCTCTCTGGCAGCCGCCGGGAACATGGCTCGTGCTGACCGTGCTGTTCACGATCACGATGGTCGCCGCCGCGATCGTCGCCGTGAAGGCGCTCCACGGAGTCGATCGACGCTTCACTGCACGTAAGTCGCTGACGGCCTAGGACGCCTGCGGTAGATTGCGCCCGCCGAGAGCGCGTCCACCTCAGGCGCTCGCGCCGGTGCGGATGGTCCCCGCGAGGCCTGTGGTCACGTCCACCCAGCCAACCGATCCTCCGAGCTGGCCGAAACGGTCCATCGAGGCGACGGGCCGCTTCGCTCCGCCGTCGAGCAGATAGATAGAACCGTCCGGCGTCCGGATGAACTTCGTCGCAGGAGACCCGATCGTCAGCTGAGCGCACGTGTAGGAGTCGAGGGGTGTGTACACCAGGGGAAACAGCGGCTTGGTCGTCGCATCGAGCGCCCTCAGTGCGCCGGTAGCGGCGACGTAGTCGGTGCCGTTGCACGTGATGCCGTATCCCATTGACGCGGAGGCCTTTGGGTACCCGGCGAGCACCGCGTCGGACACGAATGTGAACCCGGTCAGGCCGATCGACGCCGGGTAGTCGAAGCTCGAGAACGGGATTTTGCTGGTCAACCCGTTCACCAGGTAGACCGTGGCGTCCGCGTTGCTTCGCACCAGCGTCCCGGACACCAGGGCGGTGGGTCCGGATGGGAAGGATGCGATCACCGAGTCGGCCACGGTGAAGATCGACGGGGACGAGCCTTTCGGCGTGAGCGCGACGAGCGCATCCCACGACGAGATCGGCTTGAGGTCGCTCGGCCCGACGATGTAGACGGTGGGCGAGGAGCTCTTCAGGAACGAGCCGACGCTCACCGTTCCAGTGAGCGGGTAGGTCCGGAGCATCGTCGGCGTGACGGGCACTGGCGTGATCGAGGAAGGCGCCCCGCCCTTCCAGTCGAGCCGCGAACCGGAGGTCAATATCGACACGGTCGATGTGCCGCTGACCGCGATTGCACCAGCGAAGGACGTCGCCGCAGTCGGGATCAGGCCGATGCTCGCTGCTGTCAGCGTTCCGTTGACCCGCGCGGGCAGACCGGCGGACCCGACCGCGGAAGGAGCCACGGGATAGGCCTTGCCGCCGGAGAGGAAGGAGTACGAGCTCGCGCCCCGCTGTTGCACGAACGCCTGGTCACGCAGCACCGGGGCGGCGAGTGCCAGACCAGCGAGTGCCCCGTCGGTCAGCACGTTGTAGCCGAGCGGGATCCCTGCGGCCGTCTGCGACGCGTCGTCGAGGATCTCGCGCTTCGTCCCCGCCGTGACATAGTACCGTCCGCCCGTCGTGGTCCCCATTACCGAGGTCATGTTGGGGCCGTTCTGGAACAGGGCGAGCTGGGTGTCGGTGAGCTGCATGTAGCCGGTCGCCGCGCAGGAGCCGCCATAGTCCGCGACGAGTCCGCAACTCCCGAAAGCGAGCTTCAAACCCGAGTCGAAGAAATAGATCGTGCCGTTGTTCGCCCGCAGGATGCGGCCCGCCTGTTGACCTGTCGTGAATCCGTCCAGGTAGCCCTGCGAGACGTAGCCGATCGGCCCGAGCGGCGACAGTGCGTTCAGGAGGTCGAGGCTCGCAATCGGATACTTGACCGTGCCGCTCAGCACGTACACGGTCGAGTTGTCCAGCGTGCGCGCCAGGGTGGAGGCCCCGGTGGGCGATCCGAACCAGTCGGTGTAGATGCGCCAGAAGTTTCGGTTCCCGTACGAACTGCAGCTCCCGCCCGTTCCGTACAGGTTCGCGAGTGCGGCGGCATCGGGCTGGTACGGCGTGTAGTTGTAGAGACCGGCCGTGGCCTGGTTCTGGATGAACACACTGCTCGAACCGCAACCGGCGTCCGGGCTGTAGCGGATCTGGTTTACCCGGCCCGCGATGTGATTCCAGCTGGTGGGAGTGGCCGCGTAGCGCTTGAACTGGAGCGCCGCGTTGTACACCTGGTTGAAGAAGCCGTAGTACTGGCTGTCACACGCAGCGGTGTCCGGGCAGCCATAGCCCGTGGCCTTGCGGTACTGGTCGCCCTCCGGCCAATCATCGGAGACGAGGCTCTGCTCCTTCTCGAGCAGCACGATGAGCGCCTTCTGGCTCACGCCGCACGCGGCGCCGACTTTCGCAATGATCGTCGAAGCCGACTCGACTCCGGCGCTGTTATAAGCATCGCATCGTCCTGCGACGGCGGCTTTGCTCTGCGTCGCCTGCGTATAGTCCTTCAAGCAGGTGTACCCCGACCGGCAGGTGGGAACCTTGCTCACGAGGAACGACTGCACCTGGCTCGCGTTGAGTGAACCACCGTCGAAGAAGAGCGCGTCGCTGATGATGTTGCCCGGGTCGAACAGGCGTGCGTCGGCCGCGGTTGCGCTGTCGGTCTGCGCGACGGGTGTTCCCGTCACCGTCAGGAGGCCCGCCACGAGTATTCCGATCACGGTCGTCACGATCGATCTGTTCCGCATCAGGGGACCTCCAGTCGTACCGGCTCCGACACGTATTCGGCGCCGTTCGAGGTATACGCGAGCGTGACCTGCCACGTGCCTCGGGGGAATTGCGCGATGTCGGGCTGCACGGCCCCGCAGGACGTCGTCGCCCTGTCTGCGACGGCGGCGTTGTCGACGACGACGTCGGACGAGCCGGCATGGGTGAAGCGATAGGTGCAGGTTCCCGAGTCGGAGATGATCCCCTGCACATAGCCCGAGGCGGTCACGTGCTTGCCGTCAACGTCGACGGAGGCGACGACGAGCACCGGCGCGATCGTCACCGTAGGGGCGGAGGTCGAAGAGGAAGAGGGCTTCTGCGGGAGCTCGGACGGCGATGACGATGGTGTTGTCGCGCCGGGACCGGCCGTGCAGCCGGACACAGCGACCGTCAGCGCCGCCGCGCCGAGGGCGACGAGGAGCCGTGCTGCTCGAATCTCCACAGTCAGATCCTGTCGGTCGGGGCGGGCTGACATGTTCCCCGCAAGCCTACTGAAAGCTTTCCCGCCACGTCCTTCCGGATGTGCCGCGCCGCGTACCCAATTGAAGGCACGTCGAAGAGCGCGTCGAGATCGCCGAAGGCGGGCGCGGCAGACCGTCGGCAGAAAATGCGTGTATTAGTCTGCGCTGCAAGACCCCCTAGACAAACGAGGTTTCCATGCGCTCCATCTCGCGGATGCTGCTGGCAGGTGCGATGAGCTCCGCAGTCCTCGCGGCGCTCGTCATCACGCCACCAGTCGCCGTCGCCGCGACGTCCGATCCGGTCGCGACCGCCGCGCCGGACACGATGTCCGCTCCGACCACGTCGGCGACTCCGTCGGCGACGCCCTCGCCGACGGCGACACCCACCCCGACCGCGACTGCCTCCACCGCCCCCGCTCCCGCTCCCACCGCCACGTCACCTGCCGATGGAGTCACAGCGACCGATCCGACGCTCGCCGTGCAGAACGCCGCGCGCAACCACAGCATGGGGTCCACCGTGGCGGCGAACGAATCGACCGCGCAGTCCGGCGCGAAGGCCCAGGCCTTCGCTGCGAGCGCCCCGCCCGGCATTCCCGGTCTCGACGTCAGTGGGTGGCAGGTGCTCAACGCCTCCGACTGGGCCACGATCGCAGCCAACGGCGCCCGCTTCGTATATGTGAAGGCCACCGAGAGCACCGACTATGTCAGCAGTCAGTTCTCCGAGCAATACACCGATTCTTACAATGCGGGACTCCTGCACGGGGCTTACCACTTCGCCACTCCGGACACCTCGAGCGGGGCCGCGCAGGCCAACTGGTTCCTCAACCACGGCGGCCAGGGCACGGCCGACGGACGGACGATGCCTCCACTGCTCGACATCGAGTACAACCCCTACGGCGCGACCTGCTACGGGTTGTCGGCGGGTCAGATGGTGTCATGGATCGCGGACTTCTCCGCCACAGTCCAGGCGCGGACCGGCCGGCTCCCCGCGATCTACTCCACCACCAATTGGTGGGCGACCTGCACCGGCAACTCCGGCGCATTCGGAGCCAACCCGCTGTTCATCGCGCGGTACCCGAGCAGCATCTCCGACGGGCCGGGCGCCCTCCCGGCCGGATGGTCGTCGTACACCCTCTGGCAGTGGGCCGACTCGGGCGTATTTCCCGGGGACCAGGATGTCTTCAACGGCAGCGCCCTCGACCTGCAGACCTTCGGACTCCAATCGAGTCTGGTCCGCACCGTCGCCAACCCGTCCGTGTACCTCGTGTCGGGAACCGTCAAGTACCCGGTCACCAATCTCGACATGCTCGGCGCGCTGTCACCGCTCGGCCAGGTGGCGTACGTGCCGCAGAGCTACCTCGACCAGTTCACCTCGGCGCAGGCGGCCAGCAGGATCGTTCGCTCACCGGACGGCTCGATCTACTTCATAGACTCTGGAATCAAACTGCAGTTCTCGAGTTGCGGTCAGGTCGCCGACTACGGCGGATCGTGCACCACGACCGGCTACACCCAGCTCACCGCGTCGCAGACGGGACGCTTCGCGTCGGGAACGGCGATCACCCCATTCATGACCTCGTCGGGAGGTCCGCTGTACTACATCACAGGAGGAACCAAGCGCGAGGTGCTCGATCAGGCCTCCCTGACCTCCGCAGGGCTGTCGGGCGGGGTGAACAGCCTCTCGCCTTCGGCTGTCGCCTATCTGCCGTTCGGCAAGCCGGTCGTCCGCGACAACGTCTTCGTGACGAAGACAGGGACCACCTCGAGCGTCTTCATCACCGGAGGCCAAGCCTCTGCCGTCGACCCGAGCGCGACGGCACTCGCCGGTCTCCCCGGCAGGTCGGCCGGAAACCTGCAGAGTGCGAGCATCGCACAGCTGCCGGTGGGCACGCCATTCACAGGGACGTTCAGATCCGCGGCGGACTCGTCGATCAGCGTCCTGTCCTCCGACGGGCTGCACGCATGGGGGGTGGGTGTCGGCGGCGCCTCGTTCGCGCCGGTGACTGTCCCCGCCTCGTTCCTCACCGGCTTCCCGACCGCGAGCCCCGTCAAGGCGGGCTCGGCGATCATGTCGGCGGCCGGTGGCACCGTGTACCTCGTCATGCCGACGGACATCCGTCCAATCAGTTCCTGGGACGCCCTCCTGGCGCTCTCCCCCGGCGTGTCCCCAGCCATCACCGCCGTCCCCCAGGCGACCATCTCGTCGCTCCCGTCCGGTCCAGTCGCCCTGGTATCCGGCACGCTGGTGCGCAACGTCAGCAGCGCCACCGTCTACCTCGTCAACGGTGTGACGAACAAGATTGCGTTCTCGTCGTTCGACCCGGCAACGGAGGCCGGCTTCCGGTCGTTCACATTCACGTCCGACGACCGGCTCGCCGCGTACCCGACCGCTCCGGGCCTACTCGGGTTCGGTGTGCTCTGCGGTACGCAGAAGTACGTCAGTGCCGGCGGATCCATCCACTCCGTCCCGTCATCGCTCGCCTCTTCCTATCCGTTCAATTACGTGCAGCTGGACGGCTTCACCTGCTCGCTCGCTCCGAAGGGCGTCGCGGCCAACGCGTTCATCCGCACGCCGGATGGCTCGATCTACTACCTCAGCGGCGGCCAGAAGCACCCGATCTCGTCGATGACGCGGTACAACCAGCTCGCCAATGGTCAGGCGTGGCTCGACGTCCTGGCCGGATTCGCGGCGGGGATCCCGACGGGACCGGCCGCGTAAGCCCTGCGCCGCCCCGCCGTCTTCGGGAAACTCCCGGGCGGGGCGGCGTTAGACTCTCTAGATGCTCCGGGCGCCTGCCCGTCCCCTATCCCGTCCCATCCGAGGTACAGCAATGACAACACCGGTCGATGCGGGCGCACGCGCCGCCGTCATCGAGTCCCTCCCGATGGAGCACGTCGGCCAGCGGTCCGGCTTCATCCGCGGCACGGGGCGTTCCCTGGGCGACGTGTGGGCTCATCGCGAGCTGCTCGGGCTGCTGATCCGCAGGGAGTTGAAGGCCCGTTACAAGGACAGCTCGCTCGGGATCGTCTGGAGTCTGTTCCGGCCGCTCGCGCAGCTCCTCATCTACTACTTCGCCATCGGCCAGGTGCTCGGCGCCGCGCGCGGCACTCCCGACTTCGCGATCTTCGTCTTCATCGGCCTCACGATGTGGGGACTCTTCGCCGAGATCGTGACCGGCAGCACCACGGCCATCCTCGCCAACTCGGGGCTCGTCAAGAAGGTCTACCTGCCCCGGGAGATCTTCCCGTTGAGCGCGATCGGCGGCGCCCTCTTCAACTTCCTGGTGCAGCTCGTCGTGCTCACCATCGCGATCTTCCTGCTCGCCACCGTCCCGTTCGCCTGGAATCTCAATGTCTTCCTCGCGCCGCTCGCCGTCGTCACCCTCGTGCTGTTCGCCACCGCGATCGGCCTCTTCCTCTCCGCGGTGAACGTCTACCTGCGCGACACGCAGCACCTCGTGGAGATCGCGATCGTCATCCTGTTCTGGGCGTCGCCGATCGTCTACTCCTTCACCTACGTGCACAAGCTCCTGCAGGGCAACTGGGTCGAGCAGCTCTACCTGGCCAACCCGGTGACCATCGCGGTCATCGGCATGCAGAAGGCGCTCTGGGCGGCGGGGAGCGCCTCGGAAGGGGCGCTCACGCAGACCTGGCCCGACCACCTGTTCCTCCGGCTCCTGATCACCCTCCTGGTCAGCGTCGTCCTCCTCTGGCTCTCCCAGCGGATCTTCTCCCGCCTGCAGGGCAACTTCGCTCAGGAGCTGTGACCGATGACCATGCCCTCCCTCGTCTCCGTCTCCGGCGTCTCCAAGCGCTTCGTCCTGCACAAGGAGAAGTCGCTGAAGGAGCGCCTCGTCAACTTCGGCGCCTCCCGCAGGCACAAGGACGACTTCTGGGCGCTGCGCGACATCGACCTCGAGATCCCGGTCGGCAGCACGGTCGGGCTCGTCGGGCACAACGGGTCCGGCAAGAGCACGCTGCTCAAAGTGGTCGGCGGCATCATCCAGCCGACCAGCGGCTCGGTGACCCGTCGCGGGCGTATGGCGGCCCTCCTGGAGCTCGGCGCCGGGTTCCACCCCGACCTCACAGGACGCGAGAACGTCTACCTCAACGCGGCGATCCTCGGCCTCAGCCGCAAGGAGACTGACAAGTACTTCGACGAGATCGTCGACTTCTCCGGCATCGAGTCGTTCATCGACACCCAGGTGAAGTTCTACAGCTCCGGCATGTATGTGCGCCTGGCGTTCGCCGTCGCCGTGCACGTCGACCCCGACCTGCTGCTCGTCGACGAGGTCCTCGCCGTCGGCGACGAACCGTTCCAACGCAAGTGCATGGACAAGATCGAGGAGTTCCAGCGCGAGGGCCGCACGATCGTCCTCGTCAGCCACTCGGCCGAGCAGGTCGGGCGGCTGTGCGACCGCGTGGTAGTCCTCAACCACGGCAACCAGATCTTCGACGGCGATCCGGCCGACGGCCTCCGGGTGCTCCGGTTCGGCTTCGAGCAGGAGCGTCTCGAGCACGACCGCACGCACGCGGGCGGCGAGCCCGTGCTCCCGCCGGCGCGGATCGCGGGCATCGACGTCGAGACCGCCACCACCGACGAGGACCGGGTCATCGTCAAGGCCGCAGGGGACCTCGTCCTCCGCTACCGGTACGAACTCACGACGCCCCAGCCTCCGCTGGTCGCCGGGATCGCGATCGAGACCTCGACCGGTCAGCCGGTCTACGGCGTCAACACCAAGGTGCTGGAACTCGAGCTCCCCACGACGCCCGGCGAGCACAGCGTGAAGTTCGCGTTCCCGAACCACACGCTCGGCTCGGGCAACTACATCGTGCGCGGCAGCCTCGAGGAAGTCACCGGACGCTCGCTCGACCGGCTCAACCCTGCTGCGACATTCGAGGTGGACGAGCCGCAGTACGGCTCCGGCCTCATCCGGCTCGACGTCCAGGCAGCAGTGGACGACGTCGCCGCCGTGGAGGAGCCGGCCGCCGAGCTCTGACCGGCCGACCGTCGGCGTCGGCCGCTGGCACCCGTCAACGGAGCCCGCGGACCCACTCCCACTGGCGCTCAAGCCCCTCGCGCAGCGAGACGCGGGGGGTCCAACCGAGCGCGTCTCTGGCGAGCTCGCTCGACCCGCCGGTGCGGAACACGTCGCCGCGCACCGTCGGCTCGTAGCGGACATCGACCGTCCCGCCGGTGACCTCGCCGATGACCGCGAGCACCTGGTTCACGGAGACGCTCGACCCGCCGGAGAGGTTCATCACCCGGGGCGACGGACCGTCGGCCTCCATAGCCGCGATCATCGCCGCGACGATGTCGCCGACATAGGTGAAGTCGCGGATCTGCTCGCCGTCGCCGAAGACGTGGATCGGCTCCCCTGCCGAGACCGCGCCGAGAAAGCGCGTGAACGCCATGTCGGGACGCTGGCCCGGTCCGTAGACCGTGAAGAAGCGCAGCGCGACCGTGTCGAGCGCGTAGTTGGCCCGGTAGAGGTGGACGAGATGCTCACCGGCGAGCTTCGTGACCCCGTACGGGCTGTGCGGCGCCGGCAGGGTGTCCTCGGTCGTCGGGTAGCTCTCGGCCTGTCCGTACACCGACGACGACGACGCGTAGACGAGCCGGACGCCCGGCGCCCCCTTGAGCGCCTCGAGGAGACGCTGCGTGGCCGTGACGTTGGCGTGCGTGTACGCGCCGAACTGGTCACCCCAGGAGCCGCGCACGCCGGGCTGGCCGGCGAGGTGGGCGATTGCGTCGACCCGGTAGGAGAGCAGGGTCTCCGTGTCGATGTCCGCGAGGTCCGCCTCGATGAAACGGAACCGCGGACTGTCGAAGGCGTCGACATTGGCGCGCTTGATGGCCGGGTCGTAGTACGGCGTCAGCGAGTCGACGCCGACGACCTCATCGCCGCGCTCCAGCAGCGTCCGGACGAGATTGCTCCCGATGAATCCGGCTGCGCCGGTGACGAGGACCCTAATCGGTCGGCCTTCCTGCTCTGATGCGGCGGATCTTGCCGCCAACGACACGGATCGGCTTGGACACGCGCCAGGAGAAGCTGCTGAGCACCCGCTCGAACCGCTGCTCGGCACGAGCAGCGCGCGCGTCGGCCTCCGCCAATTCTAGCTCCGCCGCCCTGACGCGTTCGTCGGCCGCCTCGGCGCCCGCGATGAGGTCGTCCGCACGCTTGCGCTCCAGCCGCACCTCGCGCTCCAGGCGCGCGACCTCCGCCAGCAGCGGCCCCGTCCGCCTCCCGGTGACCACGCTCTGGGCCGCGCGCCGTTTGACGTCGACGGGCCAGCGGTGCCACTCGGAGACGTTGTTGTCGTCGCCCACCACGTGCGGCTCGACCGCGCCGAGAGAGAACGCGACGTTGGCCGAGAGCTGGTCCCGCCGGGAGTAGCGCAGGACATGGTCGAACCAGATCCGCATCGTCGCCGCGACCTCGGAGGTGCGGCGTCGCGCCAGCATCCCGTTCCAGTAGGGCTGCTCGAGAAGCACGTCCGGGTAGGCCTCCGCGTAGTGGAGGAGCTGCTCGTTCACCCGCGCCGCGTCGTCGTAGTTGAGCCGCACGATCTCGTCGAACTCGTCGATGACGCGCTCCCGGAAGCTGTGCCGGTGCAGCGAGAAGTCGGCGTCGTCCAGCCAGGTGTCGAGGATGTCCTCGGGGGTTGCCTCCAGGTGCACGGAGTTGTCGATGTAGAGCGTCTCGTCGTAGCCGTCCAGCGCAGGATGACCGAGGATCTTGAAATACCGCTGGCTGCGCACCAGGTCGAACGGGAAGGGCAGCTCCACCTTCACGATCGTCCAGGTGTCGCTCACCAGGTCGTCGCGGTCGGTCAGGCAGATGAACGGCACGTCGCTCGCCGGGGCGACGGACTGTTCGCTGAGCTCCTCGTAGTCGCCCAGCAGGGCGGTGTAGACGGCACGGGGCGTCGTCATCGATCCTCTTTCCATGGATGGCTCGCCTGCATCCTCGTCGACGCGCGGCTCGCAAGTCCCGACAACTCTACCCGGGATAGGATCGTCCTCATGCTCCGGTCCACGCTGGACGTGCACTTCGTGTACGCGCCGACTTTCGCCGACTCGGGGTCGACGGTCATGCGCGGCCACCAGCTCTCCCGGATCGCGGAGGGCGCCCTCGGCCGGCGAGCACGCGTCCGCTACAGCCCGCTCGACGCCGACTTCCGCCGCTCCACTCTTTTCCTCACCAAAGGGGCGCTCCGCGTCGCCACCGCCGAACGGCTCGCCGCGCTCAAGGCGGCGGGCAATCGGCTCCTCTTCGACGTGGTGGACGAGGCGCCTCCGCCCACGAGCGGTTTGGCGGACGCCATCGTCGCGGCCTCCCTCACCGCCTTCATCGACCTGCAGCGAGACCACCCGACCCGCGAGGTCGTCCTCGTGAACCACCACGTGGACCCCCGGCTGGATGCCGCGGCGCGCACTCCTCCGGCCGACCGGTTGCGCGCGGGCTACTTCGGCGAGCTGGTCAACGCGGTGCTCACGCCGCGGATCGAAGAGACGGTGACGCCGGTCCTCGTCGACACCTCGACGCAGGACCCGGCCTGGCTCGGCCGCCTCCCCGAATTCAACCTGCACTACGCGGTGCGGCAGTTCCGCGGCGCCGACCTCCACAAACCGTTCCTCAAAGGGTTCACGGCCGCGCACACGGGCTGCAACATCCTGATCCAGCGATCCCAGGCGGAGGCCGTGCTCTGGCTCGGCGACGACTACCCCTACCTGATCGACGGCGAGCCGGAGGAACAGACGATCCTCGACGCCCTCGCCCACGTGCGCGAGGACTTCGGGTCGCCGGAATGGGAGCGCGGGCTCGACGTCATGCGCGGGATTCGGGAGCGGACCAGCGTCGCCCGGATCGGTCGCGAGCTCGCACGCGCCCTGCTCTGATGGCCTGAACGACCGGCAGCGTCAGGCGCGCTTACGGGAGTGCTCGAGCGACTTCGCGCGCACCGCATCCTTGTCGGTGATGTCGACGAGCGTCGAATCGCGGTAGCTGCGCCACTTGACCACCTGGTACGCGGGGTTGACGACGAGCCAGAAGGCCTTGCGTTTCCAGGAGAAGTCGCCGTCGCGCAGGATCCGGAGGGTGTCCCCCACGATCCCGCGGGCGGTGAGCCTCGCCTGCTGCGGCCGCGACATCGGCGGGATCGGGAAGCCGATCTCGCGCAGCCCGACGGTCTCGTCGAAGATGCGTCGCTCGTACTCGCCCAGCGTCAGGTCGTTGGAGTGCTCCACGGCCGCGCGCGCAGCGTAGGCCTTGGAGAATCCGGCGTCGAGCAGATCACGGCCGAAGAGCTGGTCCTCGGCGTAGCGCACGTCGCGGTAGGGCACGATGTCGGTCAAGAAGAGCCTGCGAGCCGCCGAATTCACGTCCGAGTAGAACGCCATCGCCCCGAGCACCCCTTCGTCCTTCGCGAAGTCGTCCTTGTAGAACACGGTCGTGCCGAAGTCGGGCCCGAAGCCGGCGAACACGCCGCGGATCTCGTACTTCAACAGCGGGAAGCAGCCGGGGCGCGGGATCTGCTTCCCCATCACGGCCACGATGCGCTCGTCGATGGCGAACGGCGCCAAGAGCTCGCCGAGCCAGCTCTCCGATGCTGGAACGGCGTCGTGGGTGAGGTACGCGACGATCTCGCCCTTGGCGAGCCGAGCGGCGAGATTGCGGGTGCGGCCGTGCCCGAACTCGCTGTTGGGGATCTGCTCGAGAACGACCTCCGGGAACTCCCGCACGATATCGAGCGTGCTGTCGGTGGAGCCGGAGTCGATCACCAGCACCTCGACGGTCCCCCCGAATTCCTGCCGGCGGATCATCTCGAGGATGCGCCTCAGATAAGTCTCCCCGTTGTAGGTGAGAATGGCGATCGTCACATCGACGGACGGTGAGTCAGTCACGTTCTCTCCGGATCTCCTCGTAGGTCCGCTCGATGCCGGTGTGGAGTCCGACGGACTCCTGCAGTGCCCCGAACTCGCCCGTGTACCGGGCGGTATCCAGCACGACACGGTCGACGAAGGTAGGCGGCGACGGTCGAACGTCCACCTCGAAGTCGACGCCAGTCACGTCGCGGAGGGTCTGAAGGATCTCGGCGACCGACGACCCGGTCCCGCTGCCCATGTTGTACCGGCGATGGCGACCTACCGTCCGCACGAGCGGCAGGATCATCCGCACGAGGTCCTCGACGTAGATGTAGTCGCGCACCATGCTGCCGTCGCCGAACTGCAGGACGGGCTCGCCGCGCGCGATGCGGCGCAGCGCGATCGGGATGAGTCCCTGCTTGCGATTCGGGTGCTGCCGGGTGCCGTACGGGTTCGAGATGCGGAGCACCGTGTAGTCCAGGCCGTGTGTGCGCCGGAAGTACTCCAGGTAGTGCTCGATGGTCAGCTTCCCAATGCCGTAGGGCGACACGGGGAGGGCGCGGTCGGCCTCCGAATACTCCGGTTTCCCCTGGTCGCCGTAGATCGCTCCGCCCGTCGAAGCGTAGAAGACGCGCTCGACGCCGGCGGCGACGCAGCTCTCCAGCAGCTCGACGGTCTGGGCCACGTTCGTGCGGATGTCCAGCGTCGGGTCGCCCGCGGCCGTGGCGGGCGTCGTGGTCGAAAGGAAGTGGAAGACGTAGCGCTGGCCCGCCACGGCGTCGTCGAGGTCGGACCGGTTCAGGAAGTCGCCGGTGATCGGCCGGGCGCGGTCGGTCGTGAACGAGGGTCTGGCCGAGAAGCGGTCGAACGCGGTGACCTGGAGGCCCTCGCGAACGAGTGCGTCGACGAGGTGCGAGCCCAGGAAGCCGTTCGCGCCGATGACGGCGGCGCTATCCACGCATCGCCCTCTCGAACGCCTGGACGAAGGTCGTGCCGGAATCCTCCCAGGTGCTGTCGCCGACCGACTCGGAGGCGATCTTCGCGTACTCCGGTGCGTCCGGGCGATCGATCACTTCGACCAGCTTCGACGCGATGGCGAGCGGCGAAGTGGGGACATACGCGATGTGCTCGTTGTCCGAGACCATCCGGTTGTTCGGCCCGTCGTTCACCACGGGGATCACTCCGCTGGCGAGCAGTTCGAGCGGCAGCAGCGACATGTTCGACAGGGAGAGGACCAGCCCGGCCGCACAGCGGTTGTAGACCGCGTTCAGCTCGCTGAGTTGGAGGCTGGAGAGGTTCTCGTATTCGAACGGGATCTCCCAGTTCGACACGTCCCAGCCTGCGAGGTTGATCTTCACGTCCGGGCGCTCCTTGGCGAAGTCGGCCAGGGCGATCAGGCCGAACTCGAAGGCGCGACGGGGCGTAACCGGGCGCGCGTAGAAGAAGATCTCATTGCGCCGCTCGGCGTTCTCATAGCGGTAAAGGCTGCGGTCCACCGAGAAGTCGAAGTGGTCGGCTTTCATGCCGTACTCGCGGCGGAGCTTGTCGGCGAGCCAGCCTCCCGCGGTGATCGCGTGGAAGCCGAAGCGATAGGTGTTCTCCGCCAGCAGAGCCTCCGAGCCGAGCGGATAGAACAGCGGCTCGAAGTCCTGGACGAAGTAGAAGCGTCTGGCGTGCGAGGGGTCGAGGAATGCCGGGTAGGCGGTCTCCCACCCGGTCGCGAAGATCGCGTCCGTGCCGTCGGCCACGCCCGCGCTCCTGTCCCACACCCGGATCTCGCCGTCGAGGTGCGGATATGCCTCGGACGAGACGAGCATCTCGCGCACCAGTTTCACATCGACGGCGGCGTCACCGGCGTTGTAGAGGTACACGTCGCAGCGGTGACCCGCCTGCTCGGCGAACTTGATGAAACGGAAGAGGTTCTGGTGGCCGCCGCTCTCCTTGCCGGGAGGCGACATGATCCAGGCGATGCGCGAGGGCCGGTCGGCGACCACGACGGGATCGAGGATGCGCTCGGGCGTCTGCGTCCAGTCGACGGCCGCCGCGTCGGCGAGGTCGACCAGAAGTCGAGCGCGCTGCGGCCCGGTCACCTGACCGACCTTCGACCGGGCGTAGCCGAGGGTCGCGCCGATGCCGTTGTTCTTGACCATCAGGAAGGCAGTGCGGGTCTTCCGCGCGATCACCCGGGGCCCGCGTTCGACGGCTCGAGAGAAAAGCTTGCCCACTGCTGCCACGTCGTCTACTCGTCTTCCTCGTTCTCGATCTCCTGGCCCGGCAGCGCCGAAGCGCCGAAGCGCCGTGCTGCCGTCCGCAATCCTCCCACAGAAGCATGAAAGGGGAATCCAAGCGGCACTGTATGCTCGACGGGTGCCCCGATCCGCCGATGCGACGGCCGTCGTGACCGTCAGCTACAACTCGAGCGGGCAGTTCGACTCCTTCCTCACCAGCCTCCGGCCGGAGTTGAGTCGCGGTCTGCGGGTGCTCATCGCCGACAACGGGTCCGCCGACCTCGACGAGACCCGTCGCATCGCGACGGAGTTCGGGGCCGAGGTCGTGGCGCTCGGCGAGAACCACGGATACGGCGGCGCGATCAACCGCGCGGTCCGGACCCTCCCGGACGACGTCGACGCCGTCCTGGTGAGCAACCCGGACATCGTCATCACCCCCGGCGCCGTCGACATCCTGCGGGAGCGGCTCGACTCCGATCCCCGGATCGCCGCCGTCGGCCCGCGCATCCTCAACGAGGACGGCACGGTGTACCCGTCGGCACGCAGCATCCCCTCGCTGCGCACCGGCATCGGCCACGCTCTGTTCGTGCGGGTGTGGCCGGGCAACCCGTGGACCCGCTCGTACCGCGCCGAGCGCGAGACGGAGGCCCGCGACGTCGGCTGGCTCTCCGGGGCCTGCCTGCTCGTCCGGCGCGAAGCGTTCGAGCGCATCGACGGGTTCGACGAGGGCTACTTCATGTACTTCGAGGACGTCGACCTCGGCTACCGGTTCGGCAAGCACGGCTACCGGAACTGCTACGAACCCGCCGCCTCCGTCATCCACCACGGCGGGCTGTCCACCCGCACCGAGTCGAAGCGGATGCTCTCCGCGCACCACCAGAGCGCGTACCGGTTCCTCTCGAACAAGTACCCAGGCCTGCTCCTCGCACCGGTGCGGCTCGTGCTCCGCGTCGCACTGTCGGTGCGCGCGTGGCTGCTCACCCGCGGCCTGTAGGCCGGCGACGCGCAGTCCGTCCGCTTGCAGGCGGTCTGCGGCGGATCAGCCCTCGATCAGCCGGCGTAGGTACTCTCCGTACCCGCTCTTCACCAGCGGCGCCGCGAGCTCGGCGAGCTGGGCGTCGTCGATCCAGCCCGCCCGCCAGGCGATCTCCTCGACGCAGCCGACCTTGAAGCCCTGCCGATCCTCGATGACACGCACATACTCCGACGCCTGCATCATCGACTCGAACGTGCCGGTGTCGAGCCAGGCGGTGCCGCGATCGAGCACCTGCACCTGGAGCTTGCCCGACTGGAGGTAGCGCTCGTTGACCGTCGAGATCTCCAGCTCGCCGCGCGCGCTGGGCTCGATGGTCTTGGCGATCCCGACCACCGAATTGTCGTAGAAGTACAGACCGGGGACGGCGAACTTGCTCTTCGGCTGAGCCGGCTTCTCCTCGATCGACACCGCGGTGAAGTTGTCGTCGAACTCGACGACGCCGTACGCCTTCGGGTCGCTCACCTGGTAGGCGAAGATCAGGGCGCCGTCGATGTCGTTGTGCTGCCGGAGGGCGGACCCGAGGCCGGTGCCGTGGAAGATGTTGTCGCCGAGCACCAGCGCGACCGACTCGTCGCCGATGAACTCCTCGCCGATGATGAACGCCTGCGCCAGGCCGTCCGGCGAGGGCTGCACGGCGTACTCCAGCCGGATGCCGAGCTGCGAGCCGTCGCCGAAGAGGGCGCGGAACTGCTCGTTGTACTCCGGGGTGGTGATGATGAGGATCTCGTTGATGCCCGCCATCATCAGCGTCGACAGCGGGTAGTACACCATCGGCTTGTCGTAGATGGGCATGAGCTGCTTGGAGATGCCCTTGGTGATGGGCCACAGCCGGGTGCCGGAGCCGCCGGCGAGGATGATTCCGCGCATGAGGGAGTGGTCGTCCTTACTTGTCGTCGAGCGAAGCGTAGAAGGCGCGCGCCGCGTCCCAGGTGGGAAGCAGCCCGCTCTCCTTCGCCTGCAGGAGGCCGGGGGCGTCGGTGTCCTTGGCGGACAGGAGCAGGTCGTCGGCCGGGAGCGGGAACTCGAGGGCGATATCGCCGTCGAGCGGGTTGATCCCGTGCTCACGACCCGGATTGTAGACGTCGGTCACCAGATAGCTCACGGTGGCGTCGTCGGTCAGTGCCACGAAGCAGTGCCCGAGGCCCTCCGCGACGTAGATGGCACGGCGGTCGGTGTCGTCGAGGAGCACCGAGTCCCACTGCCCGAACGTCGGCGAGCCGACGCGGATGTCGATCACGAAGTCGAGCACCCCACCGCGCGGCGCCATGACGTACTTGGCCTGGCTCGGCGGGATGTCGGCGAAGTGAATGCCGCGCACCGAGCCACGCCGCGACACGGACGTGTTGCCCTGCTTGAGGTCGAGCGAGTGGCCGACGGCCTCCTCCAACCGGTCGAACCGGTAGAACTCGAAGAACAGGCCGCGGTCGTCCGCGTGCTGCACCGGGGTGATCTCGTAGGCGTCGGGGATCTTAAGTTCTCGGATCTGCACCCCGGGAGTCTACCAACGCGGCCTCACGGTAGACTCGACGCCGGATACACCGACAGAAAGCAGCCCATCCGCATGAAGATTCTCGTCACCGGTGGCGCCGGGTTCATCGGCTCCAACTTCGTCCGACGCACGCTGCAGGACGCCTACCCGGGTCTGGAGGGCGCCGAGGTCGTCGTCCTCGACGCGCTGACCTACTCGGGCAACCTGGCGAACCTCGCCCCGGTCGCGGCATCCCCGCGCTACACCTTCGTCAAGGGCGACATCCGCGACGGCGGCCTGCTCGACGAGCTGTTCCCGACGATCGACGCCGTGGTGCACTTCGCCGCCGAGTCGCACGTCGACCGCTCGGTGCGCGACGCGTCGATCTTCGTCGAGACGAACGTCCTGGGCACGCAGCAGCTGCTCGACGCCGCGCTGCGGAACAAGGTCGACCGGTTCGTCCACGTCTCCACCGACGAGGTGTACGGCTCGATCGCCGAGGGCTCCTGGGCGGAGGACCGCCCGCTGGAGCCGAACTCGCCGTACTCCGCCTCCAAGGCCGGAAGCGACCTGCTCGCGCGCAGCTATTTCCGCACCCACGGTCTCAACCTCTCGATCACCCGCTGCTCGAACAACTACGGGCCGTACCACTTCCCCGAGAAGGTCATCCCGCTTTTCGTCACCAACCTGATCGACGACAAGCACGTGCCGCTGTACGGCGAGGGCAACAACATCCGCGACTGGCTGCACGTCGACGACCACACCCGCGGCATCGCGATGGTCCTCGTGAACGGCCGCGCGGGCGAGATCTACAACATCGGCGGCGGCACCGAGCTCACCAACACGGAGCTGACCCAGCTGCTGCTTGACGCCACCGGCAAGGACTGGTCGTACGTCGACCGGGTCGCCGACCGCCTCGGCCACGACCTGCGCTACTCCGTCGACATCTCCAAGATCCAGAACGAGCTCGGCTACGAGCCGCTGGTGCCGTTCCAGCAGGGCCTCGCCGACGTCGTGCAGTGGTACCGCGACAATCGCGACTGGTGGGAGCCGCTCAAGGCCCGCGCCGCCCTGGACAACTGATGCGCGTCCTCGTCGCCGGGGCAAACGGCCAGCTCGGTCAGGACCTGCGGAAGGCGCTGGCCGCGCACGGTCACGAGGTGACCGCTCTGGGCCGCGCCGAGCTCGACGTGACCGACCGGGACGCCGTCCTGGTGGCTGCGGCCGGACACGACGCCGTCGTCAACGCGTCCGCGTACACCAAGGTGGACGACGCCGAGACGCACGAGGACGAGGCCTACGCGATCAACGCGCTGGGCACGGAGAACCTCGCCGTCGCCGCCGCAGCGGCCGGCGCGCGTTACGTGACGGTCTCCACCGACTACGTCTTCGACGGCCACGCCGCCGAGCCCTACGCCGAGGACACCCCGCGCGACCCGATCAACGCCTACGGCCGCACCAAGGCGGCCGGCGAGGAGCTGGCGCTCGCTGCGCACCCCGACGGCACCTACGTCGTGCGCACGGCCTGGCTCTACGGCGCGGGCGGCGCGAACTTCGCCCGCACGATGGTGAAGCTCGCCGGCAGCCACGAGACCGTAAGCGTCGTCGCCGACCAGCTCGGCCAGCCGACCTGGACCGGCGACCTCGCCGAGCAGATCGTCGCCCTGCTGGAATCCGACGCCCCCGCAGGGGTCTACCACGGCACGAATTCGGGTCAGGCGAGCTGGTTCGAGTTCGCCAAGGCGGTCTTCAGCGCCGCCGGATTGAACCCTGATAGGGTCACACCGACCGACAGCGCGACGTTCGTCCGTCCCGCACCCCGACCGTCCTATTCCGTGCTCGCGCACGGGGCCTGGGCGAAGGCCGGACTGGCGCCGATGCGGTCGTGGGAGGCCGCCCTGGCAGACGCCGCGCGGCAGGGAGTCCTGGACCTGGAGACGAATGACGACACTCAGCGTGGTGGTCGATGAGCTCATCTCGGCGGAGACCGGCGGAGCCCGGCGCTACACCGAGGAGCTGACCCGTCAGCTGATCGCCACCGCGCCCGCGGGCTGCGACGTGCGCGCGTACGTGTCGAACGTCCCCGACGAGCAGCTCGCCGAGCTGCGTGCCACCCTGCCTGGACTCGCGGACCTGGTGCGGCTTCCGCTCGCCCGCCGCGAGCTCTCGCTGGCCTGGCAGTCGGGCCTCGCCGTGGGCGGTCTCCGCGGCATGGTGCACGCCCCGAGCCTCCTCGCGCCGCTGCGCAAGCACGACAGCGTCAACGACGGCGACCAGATCGCCGTGACCATCCACGACACCCTCGCCTGGACGCATCCCGAGTCGCTCGGGGCCGCCACGGTGCTGTGGACCAAGTCGATGGCCAAGCGCGCCCGCAAGCACGCGGACGCGATCGTCGTGCCGACCCACGCGGTGGCGGACAGCCTCGCCGGGTCGCTGGACTTCGGCGACCGCATCCGGGTCATCGGCGGCGCCCCGGCGACCACGCTGCGGCTCCCGGCCGACGCCGACGAGCGCGCCGCCCGGCTCGGGCTGCCGCCGGTGTACGCGTTCACGCTGGGCTCGATCATGCCGCGCAAGGGCATCGCCCCGCTGATCCGTGCAGTCGCACGTCCGGAGGCGCACGACATCCCGCTGCTCATCGCCGGTCCCGACCGGTACGACGACCGCACCGCGACCGGTGTCGCCGCCGCGGCCGGCCTCCCCGAGGACCGGGTGCGCGCGCTCGGCCGGCTGGACGACGCCGACCTCGCCGTGGTGCTCGACCGGGCGACGCTGTTCGTCTACCCGAGCCTCGCCGAAGGCTTCGGCCTGCCGATCGTGGAGGCCTTCAAGTTCGGCCTCCCGGTCATCCACTCGGACGACCCGGCCCTGGTCGAGGTGGCCGCCGGCGCGAGCCTGGTCGTCGAGCGGCCGGCCTCCGCGGAGGACGACGGCGGTTACAGCGAGCGGCTCGCCGGTGCGATCGGCCGCGTGCTCGACGACGCCGAGCTGCGCGGACGGCTCGGTGTGCTCGCGTCGGACCGGGCGCGGGCGTTCAGCTGGCGCGACTCCGCCGAGCGGGTCTGGCAGCTGCACGCCGACGTCTGACACGCGGCGCACTGGTCGTCAGCCGCGCGTGGAGGCGTTCGCCGGCTCGCGCTCGCGGGTCTCGGCGTCCTCATCGCGGCCGAACCAGGCCTGGTAGCGGGCGGACGCCCACTCCCCGACGGCCTTGGACCAGCCGTGGCTGCGCTTCTCGATCAGCCAACGGAAGGCGACCGCGACCAGCACCGCGAACGGGATGGCGAACAGCAGCGGCACATACCAGGCCTGGCCGGCGAACAGGTAGGTGCTGAACAGGATGATCGGCACGTGCACCAGGTACAGGCTGAAGGAGATGGCGCCGAGGAACTGCAGCGGCCGCGACTCGAACACGATGCGCAGCGGCTTCCAGCCGAGGGCGGCGACCACGAGACCGGCCGCGGCCAGCGGGACGAGCCCCTTCAGCGCCGGGTCGAGCTCGGGGATCTCCCCCACGCCCGGACCGACCAGCCACGGCGCGATGAGCAGCAGCGCGCTGCCGACCGTGAGCCCCGCCCAGAGCGGGTGGCGGAACCAGCGCGTGTTGATCCGGTCGGCGGCGTTGCGGACGACGTCGAGTCGCACCGCGATGACCGCGCCGACGAAGAACGCCGGCAGGTACTCCAGCTCCCCCGACCCGGCGCGGGCGCCCAGCCAGGTGAGGGCGCAGGCCAGCGCCAGGCCGCCGATCCACCACTTGCGCACCGCCAGTGCCGCGATCGCGAACACCGGGAGCAGCAGCGAGAACGCGAGCTCCCAGCGGAGCGACCACAGCGGGTTGTTGATCTGGCCGTCGCCGCCGAGCAGGTCGATCGCCTTGACGATGTACTCCCAGGAGAAGTTCGGGGTCGACGAGCTGCTCAGCCACGTCCCGCTCGGCTGCGGGCTCAGCTGCGGGATGGCGGCGACCCATGCCGCCGCCAGCACGACCGACGCGGCCACCGGGACCATCAGCCGCACCACCCGGCGGGGGAAGTAGGCGACCCAGTCGAAGCCGCGGCGGCGCACGACGGGCAGGGTCACGACGAGCCCCGACAGCACGAAGAACACGATCACGGACTCCACACCGGCGGTCGCGAGCTTGAGCGGCGTGTAGCTGATCCACCACATGGCGGAACCCACCGGGGCGTGGCCGGCGCCGGGAGCGCCGGGGAAATCGGGGTTCGTGTAGAGGGCGTGGTGAAAGAGGACCACGACCGCCGCGAGTCCGCGCAATCCATCGAGCGCTGTCAGGCGTGCACCGTTCTTCGTCACCGTCTTCTCGTCCACGTTTCCACCTGTACCCGCCATAGGCCGGCGACGGTACCGGGTTGCGCTGGGTGGTTCCTGTGACCTGTTCAGGGGTCACCTGGGAGCGCTGAAGCGATTCAGGGCGCGGCTTCCCGCCGGATTCGTTAGTGCCCGGACGGCGTCGGGGTCGCCGTCGCGGGCGTCAGCGACGCCCTCACGAGCCGGCGGATCTGCGTGTAGTCGGGCTCCGTCGGGTCGATCGTCGGCGGCACCAGCTCGAGCTTGTCCACGGGCTGGGTGCGGGTCTTCATCCCGAGGTCGACGAAGTAGCCCAGCATCGACTGCGGGATGTCGGTCTTCATCACCTGCGCGCCGGCCTTGGCGATGTCCTGGAACTTCGTGACGACGTTGAGCGGGTTGAACTGCTTCAGGATCGCGTCCTGCAGCTGGCGCTGCCGCGCCATCCGGTCGTAGTCGCTCGTCCCGTGCCGGGCCCTGGCGTACCACTGGGCGTGGTAGCCGTCCATGTGGCGCTTGCCGGGCTGGATCCACTCCACGACGCCGTTGAGGTTCTCGTCGCCGCCGATCGGCACCTTCTCGCTGACGGTGACGTCGACGCCGCCCAGCGCGTCGATGAGGTCGGCGAAGCCCTGCATGTCGATGAGGACGTAGTACTGGATGGTGAGGCCGGTCGCGCCCTCCAGCGCGTCGCGCATCGCCTCGATCCCCGGCTCGCTCTGCTGCTTCTTCGCGTTCGGGTAGAGGTCGGACTTGTAGAGCTCGACCTCCGTGTAGATGGAGTTGAGCTGGCAGACGTCGACGTCGCACTTGTCGTGGTAGCCGTAGCCGTCCGGGTAGAGGGTGCGCAGCGGCGACTTCGCCGAGAACGGCACCGGGTTGAGGTCGCGCGGCAGGCCGATGGTCACGGCCTTGCCCGTGCTCGCGTCGATGCTGACGATCGACATGCTGTCCGGCCGCAGTCCCTCGCGGTCGGGCCCCGCGTCGCCGCCCAGCAGCATGATGTTGTACCGGCCGTCCACCGGCGCGACGGGCGCGCTGTCGGCGAAGATGTCCCCGAGCGCCCCGCGCGCCGAGCCGGCCACCGCGGACCCGTAGGCGGCGGTCCCGGCCAGGCCGACCAGCACGACGACGGAGAACGCCGCGATCCAGCCGCGGGCGTTCGCCCGGGCCTTGACCAGCCGCACGAGCCGCAGCGTGTCGAGCGTGAGCACGACCCAGAGGATGGCGTAGGCGATGAGCAGCAGCTGGACGACGGTAAGGCTGCCCGCTTGGGTCGCGAACGTGTAGAGCGACGACGGCGAGACGACGGCGACGACGAGCGCCACGATCCCGAGCAGCCAGAGCAGCAGGGTCGCGAGGATGCCGACGCGGCCGAGCGTGCGGTTGCCGGCGACGAGCTGAGGCGCGCCGGGCAGCAGGACGTTGAGGCCGACGAGCCACCAGCCGCGCGCGGTCATCTCCCCCGGCGACGAGACGTCGGGGTGGCGGAGCGGGGTCGCCGCGCTCATAGCTGGGACTGCAACGCCCGGTTCTTCTCCTCCACGCTCGCCTCGAGATCGGCGGCGAAGCGTGCCAGAGCGCCGGAGAGCTCCGGATCGGAGGTGGCGAGGATCTTGACGGCGAGCAGCCCGGCATTGCGGGCTCCGCCGATGGAGACGGTGGCGACGGGGACGCCCGCGGGCATCTGCACGATCGACAGCAGCGAGTCCAGCCCGTCCAGCCGCGCCAGCGGCACGGGCACGCCGATGACGGGGAGCGTTGTGACGGCGGCGACCATCCCGGGCAGGTGTGCGGCCCCGCCGGCGCCGGCGATGATGACCCGCACCCCGCGGCCGGCCGCCTCCTTGCCGAAAGCGATCATCTTCTCGGGCGTGCGATGCGCCGAGACGACCTCCACCTCGTGCGCCACACCGAACTCGGTGAGCACCTTCGAGGCCTCCTGCATCACCGACCAGTCGGAGTCGGAGCCCATGATGACGGACACCGAAGGCTGAGAGTGAGCGGGCATGGCACCCAGGATAGGTGTGGGGTGCGGGGTGGGCGGGTTAGGCGCGCGGGGGTGGGGGTATCCATCGTGGTTGTCACTGTCGATATTTGACATGTCTATTGCTACATTTGTCGAGTCGTGATGAAGCGATGGAACGGAGCAAGGCATGAAGAAACTCAGAACAGCGATCGCGATCCTCGGAGGATTGGTTCTCGCCTCAGCAGGTGCTGTACCCGCCGGCGCCGCCGAGACCGACACGATCGACATCTCAGGTCTCCAGCTGGAGCAGGGTACCCCGATCGACGGGCCGGCCTTCCTCCTGGACGAGGAGGGCTCGATGCAACCGATGACCATCGACCGCACCGGGGAGACCGCGTCGCCGAGTCGCGCTCGGGCCGGCTGCAACTGGTACCGGATGGCGATCCCGGTGGGTGGTGCTTGGCACACGTCGGTGGACGGATGCTCGCTCATCGGCACCACCGCTAGCGCGGCGCACATCTACGGCTGGGAAGTGGACCCGCACTCCAACGGCAATCCGTGCATGCAAGGGCGCGGATACACCAAGGTCGGCTCCAGCTGGGTCGCCAACTGGGTGGCTCTCGGCTGCGGCTCCGCCGGGGTCAAGAAGGTGACGATCGGGAATGTCATCACAACCGCGAAGATGAAGGGCCAGTCGATCGGGCAGTTCGGGACCGCCCTCGTCTTCTACTGATGCACATGCCCGCACGAGGATCCGCTCGGGGACGTCGGCACCGCGCCGGCGTCCTCGGGCCGTTGACCATCGCACTCACGCTGACCGGCTGCACAACCGCCCCGGGCCAGCCTTCTGGCTCGCCATCGGCCTCATCCGCACGGCTCGAACTGGCAGAGATAGAGGAGACCGCGTCGGCGATGGAATGCGATCGGCACCGGATCGTCTCAGCCGACCTCAACCACTACGACGACATGGCAGGGGTCGACTGCTTCTATTCGGGCGGCGACACCGTGCTTCTCCGCGTCTACCGCAAGGACGCCTCTCCGGACCAGGCACTGGTGGACCTCGTCCCGACCTTCGACGCGGACAACCAGGTCGCGGTGGGGGCGAACTGGTATGCCACGGGAACTCCTCGGCGGATCGTATCCGCGTTGAAGGCGCTCGGCATCGACGCTCGGCCGTCCCCCGACTACGTCCCGCATCCGGAGCCTCTGACCGCGGCCCAGGAGTACGTGGGGACGTGCTCCGGCTTCCTCGCGAGCGTGGCGCGGAGCACAGCGCTGGACCCGACCGAGTTCGCGGACCAGTTCAGCGCGATGGAACGTGTCTATCCCGATTCGCAGTCCCTCGTCGCGTCCGTCGTCGACGGGCTCGGTGCGGACCTCTCCCCCACACGAATCGAAGAACGAATCACGGAGGCGGCCCCTCTGATCACGTCCTACTGCCGGGACCGAGCCCAACGGGCCGCGTCGTGAACCTCCGGCGTCGTTCCATCCGGATCGGCCTGACCGGTGCGGCGATCGCGGTCGTCGGGGTCGTGCTCGCGTTCGTCGGGGACAGCGTGACCGTCGTCGCTCCGCCGGATCAGGCCTCCGCGCTCATCACGCTGCTCTGGCCGCTCACCAAGGTCTGGCTGAGTTTCGGGATGCCGCTGGCCGCCGGTCTGATCTGCGTCGCCGTGGCGATGGCGCCCCGAGACCGACCGGGGGCCGATCACCCTTCGAAGAACGCCGCCGCCGCCCGCGCCCGGTAGACGACATCATCCAGGTCGTCGCCGCCCACGGTCACATGCCCGACCTTCCGCCCCGGCCGCGGCGCCTTGCCGTAGCCGTGGAACTTCGCCTCCGGGTGCGCAGCGAGTGCCGCGGGGTAGCGGTCCTGGAGTGTGCCCTCCGCGGGGCCGCCGAGGATGTTGACCATGACCGACCAGTCCTCGCGGGGGGCGGTAGAGCCGAGCGGGAGGTCGAGGACCGCACGCAGGTGCTGCTCGAACTGGCCCGTGACCGCGCCCTCGATCGACCAGTGGCCGCTGTTGTGCGGGCGCATCGCGAGCTCGTTGATCAGCACGCGGCCGTCCGTCGTCTCGAACATCTCGACGGCCAGGACGCCCGTGACGCCGAGGCCTTCGGCGACGTGGCGGGCGATGTCGGCCGAGACCTGCGCCACCCGGCCGGCCGAGCCGGGCGCCGGGGCGATCACCTCGGCGCAGACGCCGTCGCGCTGCACCGTCTCCACGACGGGCCAGGCGGCGATCTCGCCGGACGGTCGGCGCGCGACGAGCTGCGCCAGCTCGCGGCGGAAGTCCACCAGCTCCTCCACCAGGAGCGCGCCGCCGCGGCCGTCCTCGGCGAGCGCAAGGAACCAGTCGTCGGCCCCTGAGGCCTCCGTCACCACGCGGACGCCCTTCCCGTCGTAACCGCCGCGGGCCGTCTTCACGACCGCGCGGCCGCCGTGGTCGGCGAGGAACGCGCCCAGCTCGTCGGCGGACTCCACCGCCGCCCAGTCCGGCACCGGCAGCCCCAGCTCGCTGAGCTTGGCGCGCATGTGCAGCTTGTCCTGGGCGTAGAGCAGGGCGTCGGGGCCCGGATGCACCGGGATGCCGCGCCCGACGAGCTCGCGCAGGATCGCCGGCGGCACATGCTCGTGGTCGAAGGTCACCACGTCCACCGTCTCGGCGAACGCGAGCACGGTGTCGAGGTCGCGGTAGTCGCCGACCCCGGTCGCGGCCAGGTCGGCGCTCATGCCCTCGGCCTCCTCCAGCACCCGGATGTCGATGCCCAACTCGACCGCCGGGGGGATCATCATCCGGGCCAGCTGTCCGCCGCCGATCACACCGACCTTGTTCCTGGCCATCTCCGATGTCTCTCCTCGATACTCTTCACCTAGGCGCGGGCAACTCCCAGATACCGGACACCGGGGCCGCGTAGTGTGGCGAACGCACTCCTATCTTCCCGCATAGCCAGGCTGGAGCATGACGACCGAGACGACCGCAGCGCACCGCACGGCGCGCATCCTGCCGCAGCTGATCAAATTCGGCGCGGTGGGCACCGTCGGCTTCGGCGTCAACCTGGTCGTCTTCAACGTGATGCTGCTGATCGTGCTGCGCCACGTGCCGCACGCGACGATCTACTCCACGATCATCGCGACGGTCATCGCCATCCTCACGAACTGGATCGGCAACCGGTACTGGGCCTTCTCCAGCCAGCGGCAGCAGAACGCCGCACGCGAAGGGGTCGAGTTCTTCGCAGTCAGCCTCGCCACCGGCACCGGCATCCCGCTGCTGTGCGTGTGGGTGTCGCACTACCTGCTGGGGATGACGAACCCGTTCGCCGACAACATCTCGGCGAACGTCGTCGGCCTCGCGGTCGGGATGCTGTTCCGCTTCGTGCTGTACCGCTGGTGGGTGTTCGCGCCCGCCCGCAGCGCCCGCGCGAAGGCGACGGCCAACGCGGCACGCGCTGCGCACGAGCCGGCCGCCACGACGGGCGTCTCGCTAGCGCGAACCCCAGACGGTGGTCTCGTCGGAGACTGACTCCGACTGCTGCCTGCGCACCGCGACGATGGTCTGCGCGTGCTCCATCAGCTCGCTCAGCGCGCGCTGCACCTGATCGGCCTTCGGCACATCCCGCAGCACGACGGGATGGTCGAGGCCCGAGTTGATCCGCACGTCGCCCGAGCGAAACATGCTCTGCAGCCAGTTGCGCTTGACCGCGACGTCGTAGCCGCGGCTGTGCAGCAGCTCCTGCCGCACACGCACGAAGAACCCGTGCCGGATGATGAGCCGGCGCGTGGTGATCGTGTAGCGGCGGCTCAGCCAGACGGCGAGCGGGAGCAGGAACAGCAGCAGCACGATCGCGGCGGCGGCGCTCCAGAGGAGGACGACCTCCCACACCTCGGAGACGCGCCCGGCGAAGTAGCCGACGCCGCCGGCTGCGACGATCAAGGCGAGGCTCGGCCAGAACAGGGCTCGCGCGTTCGACCGCAGGCGGGCGATGACCCGCTCGGGAAGTGGCGCGGGCGTACCCTCCGGCGTGGTGCTCATGTATCCCATTAATACCGCAGGTGCGTCACGTCGCCCGCCGCCACCGCGGTGGGGCCGTGATCCGACTCCACGATCAGCCGTCCGGAGGCGTCGATCGACGTCGCGGTGCCGAGCAGGACGTCCCAGCCGGGGAGCTCGACCCGCACCGAGCGGCCGATCGTGTGGCAGGCCTCCACGACCTCGTCGCGCAGCGCGCTGCGGATCGGGTCGCCGCCCGCGGCCACGAACTCGCGGTACAGCACGCTGAGCTGGGTCAGGTAGGCCGCCAGGACCGCGTCGGGGTCGATGTCGTTCGCGCCGGCCAGCGCGAGCGAGGTCGAGGTCGGGGTGGGCAGCTCGGCCTGGCCCAGTGTGAGGTTCACGCCGGCGCCGACGATGACGCCGTCCATGCCCGGCAGCAGCTCGGAGAGGATGCCGCACACCTTGGCCTCGTCGATCAGCACGTCGTTGGGCCACTTGACCGCGACCTCCCGGCTGGTGAAGCCCGCGAGCGCCCGGCTCATCGCGACCCCCGCCAGCAGCGGGAACCAGCCGAGCGCCTCCGGGGAGAGCCCCTCCGGGCGCAGCAGCACCGAGATCGCCAGCGCCTTGCCGGGCGGCGACACCCAGACCCGGCCGAGCCGGCCGCGGCCCCCGGTCTGGTTGTCGGTGACCACCACGGCGAGATCGGGCAAGTCGCCCGCGCGTGCCTGGAGCACGTCGTTGGTCGATGCGGCCTCCGGCAGCACCTCGAGGACGGGGACGACAGCCCGGCTGCGACGGAAGTTCATTGCTCAATTCTGCCAGCGAAAGCGTGCGGATTTGTAGGATTCCCTAGACAGCATGGCCGTTCGACTGGCAGGTAGAGTGAACGGCGTGACCGACACCGAAGCACGTCAGACCCCCGATCCCTTCACGACCGCCGGCAAACTCGCCGACCTCAAGGAGCGGTTCCACGAGGCCGTGACCGCGAGCGGGCAGGCTGCGATCGAGAAGCAGCACGCGAAGGGCAAGCTGACCGCGCGCGAACGCATCGACCTGCTCCTCGACCAGGGCTCGTTCGTGGAGTTCGACGAGTTCGTCCGGCACCGCACGCACGCGTTCGGCATGGAGGCCAAGCGCCCGTACGGCGACGCGGTCGTCACCGGCGTCGGCACCATCCACGGCCGCAACGTCGCGGTCTTCAGTCAGGACTTCACCATCTTCGGCGGCAGCCTCGGCGAGGTCGCCGGCGAGAAGATCATCAAGGTCATGGACCACGCGATCAAGACCGGCGTGCCGATGATCGGCATCCTCGACTCGGGCGGCGCGCGCATCCAGGAGGGCGTGGTCGCGCTCGGCAAGTACGGCGAGATCTTCCGCCGCAACACCGCCGCCTCCGGGGTCATCCCGCAGATCTCCATCGTGATGGGCCCCGCCGCGGGAGGAGCGGTCTACTCCCCCGCGCTCACCGACTTCGTGATCATGGTCGACAAGTCGAGCCACATGTTCGTCACCGGCCCCGACGTGATCAAGACGGTCACGGGCGAGGACGTCGGCTTCGAGGAGTTGGGCGGCGCGCTCACCCACAACAAGATCTCCGGCGTCTCGCACTACCTCGCCAGCGACGAGGAGGACGCCCTCGACTACGCGCGCGCCCTGCTCAGCTACCTGCCGCAGAACAACCTGGCAGAGCTGCCGGTGTTCGAGGCGGAGCCGGAGCTGGAGATCACCGACGCCGACCGCCGGCTCGACACGATCATCCCGGACTCCCCCAACCAGCCGTACGACGTCACCACGATCATCGAGGGGATCGTCGACGACGGCGAGTTCCTGGAGATCCAGCCGCTGTTCGCACCCAACATCGTGATCGGCTTCGCCCGCGTGGAGGGCCGCTCGGTCGGCATCGTCGCGAACCAGCCGAGCGCGATGGCGGGCACGCTCAACATCGACGCCGGCGAGAAGGCCTCGCGCTTCGTGCGCTTCTGCGACGCGTTCAGCATCCCGATCCTCACCCTGGTGGACGTGCCCGGCTACCTGCCGGGCACCGATCAGGAGTGGACCGGCGTCATCCGGCGCGGCGCGAAGCTGCTCTACGCGTACGCCGAGGCCACCGTGCCGCTGGTGACGATCATCACCCGCAAGGCCTACGGCGGCGCCTACATCGTCATGGGCTCCAAGCAGCTCGGCGCCGACATGAACCTGGCCTGGCCGACCGCCGAGATCGCCGTCATGGGCGGCCAGGGCGCGGTCAACATCCTGTACCGCGGCGAGATCAAGCGCGCGGAGGAGGCCGGGGAGGACGTCGCCGCCGTGCGCGCCCGCCTCGCCAGCGAGTACACGTACAACGTCGCCAGCCCGTTCCTCGCCGCCGAGCGCGGCGAGCTCGACGGCGTGATCGAGCCGGCGGCCACCCGCATCTCGGTCATCAAGGCGCTGCGTGCGCTGCGCACCAAGCGTGCGGCGATGCCGCCGAAGAAGCACGGGAACATCCCGCTGTGAGCGGCGCGCACGCGGCGTCGACCGGCCCGTCCCCGCTCGACCCGTCTCAGCTGCGGTTCCTCACCAAGGGCGTGACCCCGGAGGAGGTCGCGGCCGTCACCGCGGTGCTCGCGACCGCCGCCGCCGAGGCCGCCGAGGCGGCGAGGGACGCCCGGCCGCAGAGCGGACCGGACGGCTGGGAGCGCACCCAGCGCAGCCTCCGCAGGCCACTCACGCCCGGCGCCGGCGTGTGGCGTTCGTTCTCGGGCTGAGTACCCCGAAAACCGCGTTTGTACCCCGATCGGGGAGTCCCCCACTCGCGGGTCAGGCGACATTCCGCCACTGGGGTGCAGCGGCGCCCGGGACGTGTCCCCCAGGGTCCCCCAAAATGACGACTATGTATTTATCGCTCGCGCCGACAATATTGTTATTGCTAGGTGTCTCTCCTCGTGAGTAACACCGCCAATCACTCGCCGACTAGGGTAAGCGGGCGAGTGCTTTGGGGGCGAGTCAGGGCGATATTCGGGTTGTCGCCCTGACTCGGGGTTTGAAATAGGGGCCGACAAATTCGGGTGTCGGCCCCTTTCCCCTTTTAACCCGCAAACTTCCGCCGAGGGGCTGGGAGACGGGGACTCGTGGCCGCCTGGGTCAGACGACGGCTTCGACGAGGGGGCGCGGGATCTCCAGCCAGAGGTCGACCTCGTCGTCCTCCGACTCCGCCCCGAGCGCGTTCGCCGCGCCGTCGTCGGACATCCGCAGCCCCACCACGGTCACAGCGGTCTTGGACGACCGTGGCACGGTCCGGACGATCAGCTTGTCCGTCGTCGTCCCGCGGATCGCGTCCGCGAGCCGGCGGAGCACCGTCTCCAGCCCGGACTGGTCGAGGTCGTCGATCCCGCCCTCGTCGAGCAGGCTCACGACCACGCCACGCCGGCGGGCGTCCATGACCTCGCGCCGCACGTCGTCGTTGAGCAGGCGCCGACCGCGGATCTCGTCGCGGATGGCGCCCTCCAGATAGCGGCACTCCCGCCGCTCCGCCTCGGTGAGGTCGCCTCCACGGCGCACGATCTCGGCGAGCATCGGCGCGGCCACCCGGTAGGTCTGCCGCAGGCGCAGCTGGCGCTCCATGACGTGCGCCTCCTGCGCGGCCTGCCACTCGGTGGCCTCCCGCTCGGCCCGTGCGAACTGGAGGGCGTCGCGACCGGCCTTCGCGAGCGAGCCGGCGATGACGACGGCGACGCCGACCCAGACGACCGAGCCGATCACGCCCAGCCCCGCCAGCGCGCCGGGCCCCGCCCAGACGACCGTCTGCACCGCGAGGAAGCCGACGCCGAGCCACGCCACGAACTGCTGGCGGCGGACAGCGGCGATCGTCATCAGCGTGCCGACCGCGGCCACGTACCAGGTCGCGTAGCCGTTGTCCTTCGCGGGATCCAGCTGGCTGGTCACCAGGATCGGGATGACCACGCAGACGGCGAGGTCGAACGCCGCGAGCCAGATCGGCATCTTCGTCGGGCTGGTGGGCCACAGGCTGAGCACCGTCGCGACCGCGTACAGCACCATGGCGACGATCGCCGGCCCTGCGGAGGTCGGGATCGACACCGACGACAGCGCGAGGAAGAGATGGTAGGCCGAGAAGAGCGCTCCGAGGCCGAGGAACAGCAGACGGTTGAGGGTGATCATCCTGCGGCCTCCTGCTCGCGCTCCACCACGGAGCCGCGCTCACCGGCCGGCCAGACGATGGCGACCGTCGTGCCCTCCCCCGGCGCCGACTCCACGGTCGCACGGCCGCCGACCTTCGCGACCCGTTCCCGGATGCTCACCCGCAGCCCCAGCCGCTCGGCGGGCACGTCATCGGCGTCGAACCCGCGACCGTCGTCGGTCACGACCACGCGGACCGCCGCGCCGTTCTCACCGCCGCGGACGACGACGCTCCGCCGCACCTCCTCGCCCCCGGCGTGCTGCATGCTGTTGACCATCGCCTGCACCGCGGCGGAGTAGACCGCCTCCGCGACGTTGACCGGGAGGGTGTGCAACTCGTCGTGGTCCTGCGCGTCCACCTCGAACGGCGAGGAGAACGCCCGCGCGGCCGTGATCAGCCGGTCGGAGAGCTGCCCGATGCCGACCTGGGTCGTATCCTCCGGCCCGGACGCCTCTGCGGCGTGGAGGTGCCCGATCGCGTCGGCGGCCATCCGCGCCGCGAGGTCCTTCTGCTCCTGCGTGCGGGCACTCGCAGCGGACAGCAGCGTCGTCAGGACGCTGTCGTGCACGATCGCGTCCACCTGCACGCGCTCGACCTCCGTCGCGTGCTGGCGCACCGCGTTTCCGTACTTGGCGAGCGCCTGGCTCTGCGCGACGTCGACCGCGGTCGCCGCCTGGCGCATCATCGCGATGATGGCGAGGATCACGCCGCCCAGGATGATCGCGTAGACCGCGTCGAGGCCGGCGAGCTCGGCGCCGACTCCCCCGCCCGCGGGCAGGGCGCGCACGACGCCGTACGCGATCGGGGTGAGGAAGGTGTAGACGATGGCCAGCCACAACGGGTACGCCACGGCGGCGAACGCGGTGAAGACCGAGCAGAGGAACCACACCCACGGCTTGTCCGACGCGAACGCCTTGGGGTCGGCGACGAGCAGCGGCCACGTGACGATCGCCGCGAAGTACACCACGGAGAGCACGCCCATCGTGACTTTCACGAAGCGCTGCGCGAAGATCGCGAGCAGCACGGTGAAGGCGAGCCCACCGAACACCAGCACCAGGACGATCAGCCCCCACGGGCTGCGCAGGTAGCCGAGCTGACCGAGCGCCGTCGGCAGGGTCTGGAGCCCGAAGACGAGGCCGAACGCCGACACCGTGCGGTCGGAGATCCGCTCGATCCTGGCGCGGCTGAGCGGGTTGCGCGGCTTCGCCGTCTCGACAGGTGCTCCGGGGACGGAGCGCTGGACGCTAGCCGCGCTCATTGCCCGTGTCGGGGTCGAGCCCGGGCAGGATGCCGTCCTCTACGGCGCGGCGCAGGAGGTCGACCTTCGTCGGGGCTGGACGACCGACCTCCACGTACTTCACGCGGATGCGGTCGAGGTACTCGCGCGCCGTCGAGTTCGCGATGCCGAGCTGGGCCGCGACCGCTTTCAGCGGCAGACCGGAAGCATAGAGGTGGAGCACGTCGCGCTCGCGGCGGCCGAGCTGCGCCTTGGCGAAGTCGCTGTCGGCGTCGATCGCGGTCGCCCACTCCAGGTTGTTGAGCACATCGCCGCGCGCGACCGTCTCGATCGCGTTCATCACGGTCGTGGTGGGAGAGGACTTCGGGATGACGCCGGCCGCACCCGCGGCAAGCGCCTCGCGGACGCTCGCGACCCGGTCGGCGATGCTGTGCACGAGCACGGCCGCGCCGGTCGCCTGCGCGCGCTTGACGTTGTCGGTCACCTTGGAGCCGTCGCCGAGCGACAGATCGAGGACGACGACGTCGCACTCCTGCGAGCCGAGCTGCTGAACGAAGTCGTCCACCGTCGCCGCCGTCACCACTACGTCGTATCCCGCGTCCTGACAGGCGGCTTTGAGCCCGAGCCGCACGGACTCGTGATCGTCGACGATTGCCACTCGCACCATGCTGACCATCGTAGTGCTCGGATACGCGGATACCGGGCGATCACGGGGTCAGCGTGGCGACGGCCTCCACATGGTGCGTGTTCGGGAACAGGTCGAAGCCCCGCAGCGTGCGCAGCGGATAGCCGCGCTCGGCGAAGTAGGCGACGTCGCGGGCGAGCGCGACCGGGTCGCAGGCGACGTAGACGATCTGGGCGGGCCGCATCGACGCGATGGCGTCCACCACCTCACGGCCCGCGCCGGAGCGCGGCGGGTCGAGCACCACGGTCGCCGCCCGCAACCGGGTGCGCTCGGCGGCGGTGGCCTCCGCGGCGAGCCCTGTGACGAAGCGCTCCACGCGCGCGGTCACCGCCGCCGCGCCGACCCACTCGGCGAGGTTCTCCGCGGCGGCGTCGGTCGCGGCCTCGTCGGCCTCCACCGACGTGATGCGGAGCGTCGGGCCGAACCGGTCGCCGAGCGCGGCGGCGAGGAGTCCGACGCCGCCGTACAGGTCGAGGTTCGCCGCGCGCGGGTCGAAGAGCGCCTCGTCGACCGCGGAGCGCACCGCTTCGGTGAGCGTGGCGGCCGCCTGGCGGTGCACCTGCCAGAAGCCGCGGGCGTCCAGCCGGAACTCCCGTTCGCCGACCCGTTCCCGGATGGGCACCGGCCGGCGCCGGGGACGGACGACCCGCTTGCCGCGTCGCTCCGGACGATCGTTGACCAGCACGTGGGTCGCGCCGAGCCCGGTGGCCACGACGTCCACCGACTCCGCACCCGGGAAGCGCTGGCCGAACGGGGTCGACTCCTCGACGGCGGAGGTCGCGAGCGGCAGGTCGGTGACGGGGACGATGGTGTGCGTGCGGGCGGCGTAGGGGCCGATCGTGCCGTCCTCGCCGACCTGGAGCCGGACGCGCGTGCGCCAGCCGGTGCCGTCCTCGGCCTCGCCGGCGACGGCCTCCACGACGGGACCTCCGCCGTCGGGGCCGAGCGCGTCGATGGTGCCGGCGTCGAGCTTCGCCGTGCGCTGCAGGGCGTCGACGATCACGCGCCGCTTGAGCTCGCGCTGGTGGTCCAGCCGGATGTGGCCGAACTCCGCGCCGCCCGCGCGCTCCTCCGGCGCACGGCGGACCGACGCCGCAGCCCAGACGTGCTCCTGGCGCTCGGCCGCGGGCTCCAGGACCTCCAGCAGCTCCGCGCGCCAGAACCGGTCGTGCGCGCGGTCGGCCACCCGCACCCGGACCCGCTCCCCCGGGATGGTGTCCGGTACGAAGACCACGCGGCCCTCGTGGCGGGCGACGAACACGCCACCGTGCGCGACGTTGCTAATGTCGAGTTCGACCTCGTCCTTCTGGGGCATCCATCGAGCATCCCACAGGTGACCATGCGCCTCTACCTCGCCTCCACCTCCCCCGCCCGCCTCGCCTTGCTGCGCGCGGCCGGGGTCGAACCGATCGTGGTGCCGTCGCACGTCGACGAGCCGGCTGCGGTCGCCGCGGCGGAGGCCGAGCACGGGACGCTCTCGGCGCACGCCATGGTCCAGCTCCTCGCGCGGCTCAAGGCGGAGGCCGTGCGCGGGACGCTCGACGGGGCGCCGATCGACGGCCTGATCCTGGGCGGCGACTCGGCGTTCGCGATCGACGACAGCATCCACGGCAAGCCGCACCTCCCCGAGGTCGCGCGCGAGCGCTGGCGGGACCAGCGCGGCCGCACGGGCACGCTGCACTCCGGGCACTGGCTCATCGACCACCGCGACGGCCGCGAGAACGGCGCGGTGGGCGCGGCGGCCGTCGCCTCTGTGACCTTCGCCGACGTCACCGACGCCGAGATCGACGCCTACGTGGCCAGCGGCGAGCCGTTGGAGGTCGCGGGCGCGTTCACCATCGACAGCCTCGGCGGACCGTTCATCACGCGCGTCGAGGGCGACCCGAGCACGGTCGTCGGCCTGTCGCTGTCCACCCTGCGCGATCTGGTGCGGCGCCTGGGCGTGGAGTGGACGGAGCTGTGGAACCGGGCATGATCGCCGCCGAGAGTCAGTTGTCGACTCTCTGAAGCCGTGCGAGTGCTTTTTTGTAGGGATCGTCCAAAAGCTGGTTCGACCTCCGGAATAGGCTAGGGAACTGTGCCACGTATCTCCAAGGTCCTCATCGCCAACCGCGGCGAGATCGCCGTCCGCGTCATCCGCGCCGCGAAAGACAGCGGGATCGCGTCCGTCGCCGTCTACGCCGACCAGGATCGCGACGCCCTCCACGTGCGCCTCGCCGACGAGGCGTACGCCCTCGAGGGCTCGACCAGCGCGGAGACCTACCTGGTCATCGACAAGATCCTCTCGGTCGCGCGCCGCTCCGGCGCCGACGCCGTGCACCCCGGCTACGGCTTCCTCGCCGAGAACGCCGACTTCGCACGCGCCGTCATCGCCGCGGGCCTGACCTGGATCGGCCCGTCGCCGGAGGCCATCGAGCGCCTGGGCGACAAGGTCTCGGCGCGCCACGTCGCCGAGAAGGTCGGCGCGCCGCTCGCCCCCGGCACCCTCAATCCGGTCGCGGACGCGGCCGAGGTCCTCGACTTCGTCGACCAGTACGGCCTCCCGGTCGCCATCAAGGCCGCGTTCGGCGGCGGCGGCCGCGGCCTCAAGGTCGCCCGCACCCGCGACGAGGTCGCCGAGCTGTTCGAATCGGCGACCCGCGAGGCCATCGCCGCCTTCGGCCGCGGCGAGTGCTTCGTGGAGAAGTACCTCGACCAGCCCCGGCACGTCGAGACCCAGTGCCTGGCGGACGCCTACGGCAACGTCGTCGTGGTCTCCACCCGCGACTGCTCGCTGCAGCGCCGCCACCAGAAGCTGGTCGAGGAGGCTCCGGCTCCGTTCCTCAGCCCCGAGCAGCACGACAAGCTCTACAGCGCCTCGAAGGCGATCCTGAAGGAGGTCGGCTACCAGGGCGCCGGCACCTGCGAGTTCCTGATCGGCAAGGACGGCACGGTGTCGTTCCTGGAGGTCAACACCCGCCTCCAGGTGGAGCACCCGGTCTCCGAGGAGGTCACCGGCATCGACCTCGTCCGCGAGCAGTTCCGGCTCGCCGAGGGCGGCGAGCTCGACTACGACGACCCGATCGCTCGCGGCCACTCCTTCGAGTTCCGCATCAACGGCGAGGACGCCGGCCGCAACTTCATCCCCTCCCCCGGGCCGGTCCACGTGTTCAAGGCCCCGGGCGGCCCCGGTGTTCGCGTGGACAGCGGCATCCAGGCCGGCGACGTGATCAGCGGCGCCTTCGACTCGATGCTCGCGAAGCTCATCGTGACCGGCGCCAGCCGCGACGAGGCGCTGGAGCGCGCCCGCCGCGCCCTCGACGAGTTCGAGGTCGCCGGGCTGCCGACCGTGCTGCCCTTCCACCGCGCCATCGTGCGCGACCCCGCCTTCGCCCCGCAGGACGGCGAGCCGTTCTCGATCTACACCCGCTGGATCGAGACCGAGTGGACCGGCGGCGTCGAGCCGTGGTCGGGCGCGCTGGGCGAGCAGGCCGCGGCCGAGCGCCGCAGCAACGTCGTGGTCGAGGTCGAGGGCAAGCGCATCGAGGTGTCGCTGCCCGCGCGCCTGCTCGCGGGCGGGGCCCCGGCGCAGGTCTCGGCTCCCGCACCGCGCCGCCGGGCCGGCGCGCACGCCGTGGACACCGCGACCGGAGACTCGGTGACCGCGCCCATGCAGGCCACCGTCGTGAAGGTCGCGGTCGCCGACGGCGACGAGGTCGTCAAGGGCGACCTGGTGCTGGTCCTGGAGGCCATGAAGATGGAGCAGCCCCTGACCGCCCACAAGGACGGCACCGTCACCGGCATCAACGCCACCGTCGGCGAGACCGTCTCCTCCGGCCACCTCCTCCTCAACATCCACTGACCCTCCCGCAACTCCGGAGAGCTACCGAAAAATCAGGCGATTCTCCGGAGTTACGGTCGTTTCGCACGTGCGGTTGCACGATTCTCCGGACCAGCCAACATTCGCTCCACGATGACCTGGACGGCCTCCCACTCGTTCAGCACCTGCCGCGCCGACACCCGGAGTCGCTGTCCCACGAGCGCGAGGCCCGCGTCGCGGACACGATCCCGCTCGAACGCCTCGCGGCCAGAGTGAAACGCGTAGCCGTCGATCTCCAGGTAGAGGACGCCGTCGACACGCATGTCCACCCTCCCCACGCCGGCGACCTGGAGCTGCTGCTCGATGACATGCCCTCGAGCCTCTAGCCGCTGCCGGACGAGTGATTCGACACCGGAGTCCGAACCCGGCCGCGAACGGGCGGCGATGCTGCGCATCCATTTCGCCTGGTCCGCGAAGATTCGTTTCACCCCCGCGATTGTCACGAGCCCGGCCGACAAGGCGGTGTCGAGCACTGCCACAGCCGTCTCCTCCGATCCGCACCTCACCACCGACCGCAGGCAGTCAGCGATCGAGACACGCCAGCACTCCGGATGCGATTCACCGTCGATCCAGTGACGGACCGAGTGGCTGGGCGGCAACCGGGTCGCATGAGACGGCACACGCAGGTGGGTCCTGCCGTCGAGGCCGCCCCACAAGCCGTAGCTACGCGCCGCGGAGACGCAAGAGAGGCGTCCGCCCTCGGCGACCGCCGCGATGGCCGGCCGAGGCGCGGAAGGAAGGGCGTACACGCCGCGTCTCGGGCGGAGCACCCGACCGTCGCGAACCGCGGCAGTGAGCTCGCGGGCAGTGACACCGCTCGCGACCAATTGGCTGGAGGTCGCGATTCCGCCGTGGGTGACGAGGGAGTTCATCCAGTTCATCCCTCTAGCGTTGGCGGTCGAGCTGTTGGTGGGGCGTGGTTGTCGTGATCGGTGGAGAACGTTCCGAAATCGGGTCGCTGTGGGGAACGTAACAACTCCGGAGGACCGCGGAGACACGCCGTGTGAAAGTCCGTAACTCCGGAGCATCGGCAGATCTTGTGGCGGATCGCCGGAGTTGGCGAAGGCGGGGGCGGGGTCAGCCGGTGGCCTCGGTGGGGTCGCCTTTGAGGTCGATGCTGATTTCGTCGGCGTCGAGGTTGCTGAGGGCGCCGGCGAGCACGTCGGCGCTGAAGGTGCCGTCGTCGCGGGCGTCGAGGAGGGCGTCGCGCTGAGCGCGGATGCGCTGGAGCCGCGCGGCCTTGTGCTGGTTGAACGCCTCGGGAGTCCGCTCCGTGGTCTGCGGCTGCGGCACCGCCTGGCCGGCCTCGTGCAGCAGCTCCAGCAGCCGCTTGCGCTCCTCCTTCTCGGCCTTCGGGTCGGAGGCCGTCGGCTTCACCACCCGCAAGGCCAGCCCTAGCGTGCCGCCCTGCAGGAGCAGCGATCCCGCCGCCACCAGGAACGCGATCAGCACCAGCACCGAGCGGCCCGGCGTGTCGGACGGGAGGCTCTGCGCCGCCGCGACCGTCACCGCCCCGCGCATCCCGGCCCACACGACGATGGTGCCCTCCCGCCAGCCGAGCGGCGCTCCCGTGAAGTAGTCGATGTCCGCCAGGACCCGGCGCAGCCGCGTGCCGAACCGGGTGATGTTCTCGACGGTCCAGGCCCGGCGCTTCCCGCCCTGACGCCGGATCAGCCGGCCGCGCCATCCCGACGGCCTCACGAGCCGGTCGCGGGTGACGGCGGCGGCGTCCTGCACGCCCGCCACCTTGGCCACCTCCGCGTGCGCGGCGGACGGGTCCGCGGCCAGCACCTCGGCGTGCGCATCGGGGTCCGCCGCCGGATCGATCCCTTGTTGCAGTTCCGGCAGCGCGTCGGTCGGCGGCGGCCCCTGCTCCAGCAGCCGCCTGGCCGCCTCCGGATCCTCGAGCCGCTTCTGCAGTTTCGTCAGCGTCGGCCGCATCCGCTCCCTGCGCCGGCTGCGCCGCGCGAGCAGGGCCAGCAGCGGGGCCACGAACGCCGCCCGCACCACGATCGTCAGCAGCAGGGCCGCGGCCGCGATGCCGACCGCGGGCAGCACCCCCGAGTGGTCGTTCTGCACCTTCTGGACGATCCCGAAGAGCTCGAGCCCCATCGTGAGGAAGATCATGCCCTCCAGCACGAGCTCCACCGTGCGCCAGTTCTGGCTGTCCGACAAGCGGTGCTCGGGCGACAGCACCCGCGGCGCCCTGCTGCCGGTGATCAGGCCCGCGACCACAGCCGCGACCAGCCCGGACGCGCCGAGCGCCTCGGCCGGGATGGACGCCAGGAACGGCACCGTGAACGAGATGACAGTGTTCACCGTGGCGTCCTTCACCCGGGCCCGCACGATCAGGTTCAGCCGCCCGACGGCCCAGCCGAACACCACGGCGACCAGCACCGAGTACAGGAACGACAGCGTCACCGCTCCGAGGGTGAACGAGGCGACCGCCGCGGCCGCCACCGCCGCGCGCAGCAGCACGAGCGCGGTGGCGTCGTTGAGCAGGCTCTCGCCCTCCAGGATGGCGACCACGCGCGGTGAGACGCCCGCCCGCTTGACGATCCCGGTCGCGACGGCGTCGGTCGGGCTCACGATCGCGCCGAGCGCCACGCCCCACGCCAGCCCCAGCCCGGGGATGACCCACGCGAAGAAGATCCCGAGCAGCACCGAGCTGACGATCACGAGCACCACGGAGAGCCCGCCGATCGCGCCGAACTCGCGCCGGAAGTTCATCGCGGGCATCGAGACCGACGCCGAGTAGAGCAGCGGAGGCAGCACGCCCGCGATGATCCACTCCGGCTGGACCTCCAGCGCCGGCACGAACGGCAGGAACGAGACCAGGATGCCGACGACGACCAGGATGAGCGGCGACGCGACCCCGAAGCGCTGCCCGTAGACGGTGGCGGCCGCGATGGTCAGCACGGCGAGGACGCCGACGACCAGGACCTCCTCCATCCCCCGGCCCCCTGCCTAGAGCACGATGTGCATCGCTCGCGCGGCGTCCGAGATCGAGCCGGAGAGCGACGGGTACACGGTGAACGCCCGCGCCACCTGGTCCACGGTGAGCCGGTGCTCCACCGCCAGCGCGAGCGGGAAGATCAGCTCGGAGGCCCGCGGCGCGACGATGACGCCGCCGATCACCGTGCCCGACCCGGTGCGCGCGAACAGCTTCACGAAGCCGTCGCGGATGCCGAGCATCTTGGCGCGCGGGTTGGACTTCAGCGGCAGCTTGTAGATGTCGCCCTGCGCGATGCCCTCCTCGATCTGCTTCTGGTTCCAGCCGACCGTCGCGATCTCGGGCTGGGTGAAGATGTTGGAGGTGACGTTGCGCAGCTCGATCGGGTTGACCGCATCGCCCAGCGCGTGGAAGACCGCGGTACGCCCCTGCATGGAGGCGACCGAGGCCAGCGGGAGCAGGTCGGAGCAGTCGCCGGCGGCGTAGATGTTCGGGATGCTGGTGCGCGCGACCCGGTTGACCCGGATGTGGCCCGACGGCGTGAGCTGCACGCCGGCCTCCTCGAGCCCGATGCCCGCGGTGTTCGGGATGGAGCCGACGGCCATCAGGCAGTGGCTGCCCTCGACGGTGCGGCCGTCGGTGAGCGTCGCGACCACGCCGTTCTCGGTGCGGACCACCGACTCGGCGCGGGACTTGGCGAGCACCTGCATGCCGTTGCGCTTGAAGACGTTCTCGATGACGCGGGCGGCATCGGCGTCCTCGCCCGGCAGCACCTGGTCGCGCGAGGAGATGAGCGTGACCTTCGAGCCGAGCGCGGTGTAGGCGGAGGCGAACTCGGCGCCGGTGACGCCCGACCCGACGACGATGAGGTGCTCCGGCACGGTGGGCAGGTCGTAGAGCTGCGTCCAGGTCAGGATGCGCTCCCCGTCGGGGACCGCGGACGACAGGATGCGGGGGCTCGCGCCCACGGCGATGACGATCGTGTCGCCCTCCACCCGGTCGAAATCGGTGCCGGAGGCGCCGCTGCCGGTCGACACGATGATCGCGTTGTCGCCGTCGAGCCGCCCCTCCCCCGCGACGATGCGGACTCCTGCGTGCACGAGCTCGGCGCGCATGTCCTCCGACTGCTGGCGGGCGAGCCCCATCAGGCGCTTGTTGACCGCGGCGAGGTTCACGGCGATCTCCGGGCGCACCGGCTTGCCGCTCTCGCTGCGCGAGAAGAACTGGACGCCGAGGTCCGTCGCCTCTGCGATGGCGTTGGTGGCCTCTGCGGTCGCGATGAGGCTCTTCGAGGGCACGACGTCGGTGATGACGGCCGAGCCGCCGACCCCCGAGCGCTCCACGAGCGTCACGTCCGCGCCGAGCTGCGCCGCCGCGAGCGCCGCCTCGTACCCGCCTGGTCCGCCGCCCAGGACGGCGATGCGCTGCTTGCGCTCGAATTCATAGCCCATGCCTCTCATTCTTCCGTATCCGGGTGCACCGATGCGCAACCACGGGAACGCTTCACCGCCGGGTGGCGCTCAGTAGAGTTGCCTCATGCTCGAATCCACCCAGAACCCGCTCGACGCGCCGGCGGCCGACCCGTTCGAGGTCGCCAGGGAGGCGGCGCAGCAGCTCGCCGAGAAGACCGGCGTCGAGAAGCACGACATCGCCTTGACGCTCGGCAGCGGCTGGGGCAAGGCGGCCGACCTCATCGGCGAGACCGTGGCCACCATCCCCGCCCACGAGATCGTCGGCTTCAGCAAGCCGGCGCTGGAGGGCCACGTCGGCACCCTGCGCTCGATCCGCCTGGCCAACGGCAAGCACGCTCTCGTGATCGGCGCACGCACCCACTACTACGAAGGGCACGGCGTCCGCCGGGTCGTCCACAGCGTCCGCACCGCCGCGGCCGCCGGCGCGACCACGATGGTCCTCACCAACGGCGCGGGCGGCATCAAGGAGCACTGGAAGCCCGGCACGCCGGTCCTGATCAGCGACCACATCAACCTGACGGCGGACTCGCCGCTGGAGGGGGCGACGTTCGTCGACCTCACCGACCTCTACTCCAAGCGCCTGCGCGACCTGGCGAGGACCATCGACCCGAGCCTCGACGAGGGCGTGTACACGCAGTTCCGCGGCCCGCACTACGAGACGCCGGCCGAGGTGCAGATGGCCAAGACCATCGGCGGCCACATCGTCGGCATGTCCACCGCCCTGGAGGCCATCGCCGCCCGTCAGGCCGGCATGGAGATCCTCGGGATGACGCTCGTCACGAACCTGGCGGCGGGCATCCAGAAGACCCCGCTCAGCCATCAGGAGGTCATCGACGCGGGCCGGGAGGCCGAGCCGGTGATCAGCGCCCTGCTGGCCCGGATCGTGGAGGCGCTATGAGCTCAGCCGCCCAGGACGGTGCAGTGGACGCGACCGAGCTGATCGCGCAGGCGCGCGCCTGGCTCGCGCAGGACCCCGACCCCGAGACGCGTTCCGAGCTGGAGTCGCTGATCGTGGCCGCCGAGGCCGGCTCCGCGGAGGCCGTCGACGACCTCCACTCGCGGTTCGACACCCGCCTCGAGTTCGGCACCGCCGGGCTCCGCGGCGAGATCGCCGCCGGGCCGAACCGGATGAACCGCGTCCTCGTCGCCCAGGCCGCCACCGGTTTCGCACGGTGGCTGCTGGAGCACGCGGAGGGCTCCCAGCCGTCGGTCGTCATCGGCTACGACGGCCGCAAGAACTCCGACGTCTTCGCACGGGACACCGCGGAGCTGATGGCCGGCGCCGGCGTGCGCGCCGTCCTGCTCCCCCGGCTGCTGCCGACACCCGTCCTGGCGTTCGCGGTGCGGCACCTCGATGTCAGCGCCGGCGTCATGGTCACGGCGAGCCACAACCCGCCGAACGACAACGGCTACAAGGTCTACCTGGGCGGCGTGAACCACGGTTCGCAGATCGTCTCCCCGACCGACGCGGAGATCGAGGCGCACATCCTGGAGGTCGCGCAGGGCGACATCGGCGACCTCCCGCGCTCCGAGCAGTTCGAGGTCGCATCGGGCGATGTGGAGGCCGCGTACATCGAGGCGACCGCGGGCGTCGCCACCACGACCGCCCCGCGCGACGCCGTCTCGTTCGCCTACACGGCGATGCACGGCGTCGGCTGGCGCACGGCGGAGGCCGTGTTCGAGCGCGCCGGCTTCGCCACGCCCGTCGTGGTCGCCGAGCAGCGCGACCCCGACCCCGCGTTCCCGACGGTGTCGTTCCCGAACCCCGAGGAGCCGGGGGCGATGGACCTGGCCTTCGCGACCGGTCGGGCGGCCGGCGTGGACCTGATCATCGCGAACGACCCGGACGCCGACCGGCTCGCCGTCGCCATCCCCGACGGCTCGGCCGACGGTTTCCGCCGGCTGAGCGGCAACGAGGTCGGCGCCCTCCTCGGCTGGCGCGCCGCGGACCTCGCCGAGCGGTCCTCGACCGCCGGGGCCGCCTTCGGCGCGCTCGCCTGCTCGATCGTCTCGTCGCCGGCCCTCGCGGCCGTCGCCGCCGCGTACCATCTCGACTTCGCCGACACGCTCACCGGGTTCAAGTGGGTCTCCCGCGCTCCCGGCCTGATCTTCGGCTTCGAGGAGGCGCTCGGCTACCTCGTGAACCCGGAGACCATCCGCGACAAGGACGGCATCTCGGCCGCCACCGCGCTCCTCGACCTCGCGAACGAGCTCGCCGCCTCCGGTCGCACCATCGCGGACCACCTGGACGCGTTCGCGGAGCGCTTCGGCTACTTCGCGAGCGACCAGATCGCGCTGCGGGTCACCGACCTGTCCCGCATCGACGAGATCATGGCCGCGCTGCGGTCGACGCCGCCGAGCCGTCTCGGCGACGTCGTCGTGGACCACATCGACGACCTCCGCGACGGCTTCGGCTCGCTTCCGCCCAGCGACGTGCTGCGCATCGTCCTCGTGGACGGCTCGCGCGTCATGGTGCGCCCGAGCGGCACCGAGCCGAAGCTGAAGATCTACATCGACGCGTCGAGCGACGAGGGCGACCTCGCCGCACGCACGGCGACAGCGACGGCCCGGGTCGCCGCCCTCGCCGACGCGATGCAGGCGCTCACGGCGTAGGGTCGGGACGCGCGGCCGCGGGCCGGGCCGTTCGGGCGACGTGACTCAGCAGGAACGCCGCCAGAGCCACCACCGTCACCGCGGCCCCCGCGAACGGCACGGCCACCGCTCCGCCGGCACCGAGGGCGAGGGTGCCGATCGGGGGCGCGATCGCGATGCCGACGTACATGGCCGTCGAGTACCACGACAGCACGAGCGCCGAGGAACCGGGATCCAGGTGGACGAGACGGTGCTGGATCGGGATGGCCATCGCGAACGCGGCGACGCCCCAGAGCGCGAAGACGGCGATCGAGGCGGCGAACGACGCCTCCACGAACGGGAGGACGACGAGCGCGGCCACCTGGCCGAGGAGCGCGACGGCCGCCACGCGGCGGCTGCCGAAGCGGTCGGTCAGCGGGCCGGCGACGACGTTGCCGATGACACCGGCGGCGCCGTAGGCGAGCAGCAGCGCCGCCAGCAGCGGCCCGGCGTCCCCGGTGGACGCCCGGGTCACGGTCGCGGAGAAGATGTAGACGATGTTGAAGCCCGCGATCATGAAGACGGTAGTCACGAGTAGCGCGACCACGCGCAGATCGGCGAGGGCGGCCAGCCTGCGGCGCAGCGTCGCCTGCGGGGCGAGCGGCACCGCGCGCACGAACAGCGGGATCGCTGCGGCGAGCACGGCGCCGAGGGCGACGACCGACCACAGCGCGAAGCGCCAGCCCGCGACGCCGCCGAGCGCCGTCCCGAGCGGTGAGCCGACCGCCGTGGCGAGCGTGAAGCCCGCACCGACGATCGCGAGGGCGGTCGGCTCACCGCTCGGGACGGCGCTCGGCGGCGTCGCGGGCTGGCGCTTCGCGCTGTGGTCGGTCGTCGCCCTCGGCGCCGTGCTC
>NZ_JBDGMM010000039.1:0-13540 GCF_057655165.1 Leifsonia sp. Soil_N53 | reverse complement strand
ATGTCGGGGTGGTCCTCGACCAGCGCGAGCGGGCCGGGCCGGAGGATGCGGAGGCCGGTCACGCCGGCACCGCCACGAACCGCACCACGACGCCGGGCCGCAGGAGCGCGGGCGGATCCGCCGCGACGTCCCACAGCGTCGCGTCGGTGCGCCCGATGAGCTGCCAGCCGCCGGGGCTCGACCGCGGGTACACGCCGCTGAACTCGCCTGCCAGCCCGACGGCGCCGGCCGGCACCGCCGTGCGCGGGGTCGCACGGCGCGGGACCACGAGCCCGTCGTGATCGGTGACCAGGTAGGCGAAGCCCGGCGCGAAGCCGCCGAACGCGACCCGCCACGCGGAGGCGGTGTGCCGCTCGACGACCTCGGCAGCGGTGACGCCGAGGAGGGCCGCGACCTCGGCGAGGTCTTCGCCGTCGTAGCGGACCGGGAGCTCGACGACCTCCTGCTCGCCGGTCGCTGCGGCGTCCGGCGCGGTGCGCTCGACCCAGCCGCGGGCGGAGGCCGGGCTCAGGACGTGCGGGTCGAGCACGATGCCGATGGTGCGTGCGGCCGGGACGAGGTCGACGACGCCGGTCGGCCTGGAGCGCTCCAGGGCCGGCAGCATCCCGAGCACCTCGTCGAGCGAGCCGAACTCCACGAGCAGGGCGCTGTCGCCGTACGGAATCACCTGGCCGCTCACACGAACGGCCTCACCGCGATGCCGGCCTCGTCCAGGGCGCGGCGCACGGCCTCCGCCATCCGCACCGCGCCGGGGGTGTCGCCGTGCACGCAGAGGGAGTCCGCCGTGACGGCGACCAGGGCGCCGTCGACTGCCTCCACCACGCCGTCGCGCGCCATCCGCACCGCGCGGGCCGCGATGGCGGCCACGTCCGAAAGCAGGGCGCCCGCCTCTGTGCGCGGCACGAGCGTCCCGTCGGCGCGATAGCCGCGGTCGACGAAGGCCTCGCGCACGAACCGCAGCCCGCGCGCGCCCGCCGCCCGCTCGACCGCCGAGCCGGGGAGGCCGAGCAGCGGCAGTGCCGGATCGAACGCCGCCACGGCCTCCACCACCGCCGCGGCCTGCGCCTCGTCGTGCACGATGCGGTTGTAGAGCGCCCCGTGCGGCTTGACGTAGCGGACGGCGGTCCCGGCGACGCGCGCGATCCCGGCGAGCGCGGCGAGCTGGTAGAGGACCTCGTCGCGGAGCTCGGCGGCCGGGACGTCCATGCTGCGCCGGCCGAAGCCGGCGAGGTCGCGGTAGGAGACGTGCGCGCCGACGGCCACGCCGTTCTCGGCGGCGAGCCGGCAGGTGGCGAGCATCGTGGACGGGTCGCCGCCGTGGAAGCCGCTCGCGACGTTCGCACTGGTCACCAGGCGGAGCATCGCCGCGTCGTCGCCCATGCTCCAGGCGCCGAAGGACTCGCCGAGGTCGCTGTTCAGGTCGACGCTGCCGGGGTCGGCGGGGATGGGCTCCATCCGCCTATTCTGCGGTACCGCCGCCGGCGCCGGAACGCCTTCCGGCCGCGCGCGCCCGGTGCGCGCGCACCTTCGCGCGGTTGCCGCAGCGCTGCATCGAGCACCAGCGGCGATTGCCGCTGCGGGACGTGTCGAGGTAGACCAGCCCGCAGTCGTGGGCGGAGCACTCGCGGATGCGGCCGTCGGCGTCCGGGCCGAACAGCCGCACGGCGTCGCGCGCGACGGTGCCGAGCGCCTGGTGCGGGCGGGCCAGCGCACGACCGGCCTGCCGCGCGCCGCCGGCCAGAACCGGCGGGATGTCCGGCGTCGCGGCGAAGAGGTTCACCACGTCCACGTCGGCTGGGCCGAGGGCCTCCGCGCGGCTGGCCTGGCGGGCGAGCCGGCCGATCGCCGCGCGCAGCATCTCCGCGTCGCGGAACTCGCGCTCGCCGGTCGTGGCGGACACCTCGGGGAAGCGTGACTGCAGCCAGCCGCCGAGCTGTTCGGCGTCGCGCACGGAGTGCCACTGCTCGGCGTCCGCGTCGCGGGCGCCGCCCAGGACGTCCGCGCCGCCCGTGTACGCGAAGTCGAGGGCGAGCGCGCCGGAGTCGAACCACCAGCGCAAGCCGTCCGCGTCGTCCATCCACTGCCCGGTCTCTCGGGGCAGGAGGGCATCGGTAGGCACCGAACCAACTTAGTGGGTTATCGGAGCCGGTTCGAATCGCGCGGAGGTCGATGGAATACTGGGCCGATGACCGCGACGCGTCCCGATCCTCATGCCGTGCTGGAGGGCGCGACGATCCGGCTGCGCGCACTCACCGTCGACGATCTTCCCGACCTCCACGACGCGATCGGGCACCCCGAGGTGTTCGCCGGCGGCTGGGGCGGCGGGCTCGCGGCCTACCAGGACACCTACGAGGAGTGGCGCGAGTTCATCCTCCGCTACCTGGCCTGGGACACCGCGAACGTGACGGCGGTCTGCCTGCGCGACGGCGACCGCATCGTGGGGACGACGACGCTGGGCGACTTCGACCTGGCGAACGGCTCGGCCCACATCGGCTGGACCGCCTATGCGCCGGAGGTCTGGGGCACGCGCGTCAACGCCGAGACCAAGCGCCTCCTGCTCGGCGCGGCCTTCGATCACGGGTTCGAGCGCGTCAAGCTGCAGGCCGACGTGCTCAACGAGCGCTCCCGGGCGGCGATCCTGCGGCTCGGCGCGACCTTCGAAGGCGTGCTGCGCCACACCCAGCCCCGCGCCGACGGAACCTGGCGCGACACCGCGGTGTACTCGGTGCTGCGCGAGGAGTGGCCGGCGGTGCGCGACGGGCTCGACGCGCGCCTCGCGGTCGCGACCGCCTAGGCGGAGCAGCGCGCGCGGCTCAGTCGCCCTCGAGCGCCTCGGCCGCGGCGGCAGCGGCCATCCGGCGCTGCGCCGAGGACACCTCCCGGTGCACCCAGGAGATGAGGTTCGCCGAGTCGAACCGTCGGCTGCACGCCCCGCACGCGAGCGCCCGCGCGGGCTTGCGATAGCGGTAGTGGGTGTGTCCCTGCGGACACGTCCCCACCCACGGAGCGAGGTCGTCGGCGATCGCGCCGCCGTGCAGCCGCTTGCCCTCGTAGCCGAGATCGAGCGCGATCGCCCTCCACCGCGGCCCGTGCCCCGCGCGCGAGCCTGCGAGGGCGTGCGCGACCTCGTGCAGCAGGATCTGGTGGATGTCGTCGTCCTCGTACCGGGCCGCCAGATAGCGGGAGACCGTGATGCGCTTGGCGGTGTAGTTGCACAGCCCGGCCCGGGTCTTCGCGTTGTCGAAGTCGAAGGTCCACACGGCCGGGTCGAGGTGCAGCGCGATGAGCGCATCGGCCCAGCGACGCACGCGATCCAGCTCTGCCATCAGCGTGCGCTCCCCGGTCGGCCCATGGCAGGCATCCTACGCCGGAGCGCCGTCGCCGGCCCCGCCCGCACCGGGGCCGTCGCCGTGCCCGTCGCGGGCCGCGGCGGCCGCCCGCTGCGCCTCCAGGAACCGCTGCACCACGGCCACCGCCGTGAGCGCGCCCTCGATCTCCGCCGGGGACGCGCCGAGCTTCTCGCGCAGGAACACCGCCGCCGTCATGTCGGACAGCGCGCTCTCGTACTCCTCCATGTCGAAGTGCACCTTGCCGCGGCTCTGAACGGCGAACGCCTCCAGGGCGGTCCACTCCCGGCCGCGCGCCTCGTCGACGCAGCCGGTGAGCTCCACGATCGCCTCGTCGAACTTGCCCTGGTATTGCAGCACCTGGCCCCGGCGGATGCGCGCGCCGAGCAGCTGTTCGCGGTCGCCGGTGAAGCGGGCCTGCCGCACGGCCTCGTTGGCGACCGTGTACGCCTCGTCCAGTCGGCCGAGCAGTCTCAGCAGCACGGTCTTCTCGTTGAGCGCGCTCAGGCTGCGGAGACTGCCGAGCTCCTCCAGCCGCTCGTCGGCAGCACGGAGGTCGACACGCTCGCGCAGCGTGGACGGATCGTATCCGAGGATGATGCTCAGGGTCGGCTCCCAGGTCGTGCGGTTCACGTCAAGCGTAGTCGGCAAACCCGCTCTATCCGGGTTGCCGCGTGTTCTGGGCGGGCACGAGCGGGACTTCGACCAGCTTGTCGTCGCCCGAACGCGGCGATCCGCGGCCGTCGGTGTTGTTCGTCAGCACCCACAGCGTCTGGCCGTGGCCGACGACATCGCGCAGCCTCCCCAGGTCGCCGTCGAGGAACGCGCGCACCGTCACGGGCGGGTGGCCGGCGGTCGACCAGGCGGTCCAGAGCCGCTCCCCGCGCAGCGCCGCGAGGAAGACGGTGTCCCCCACCACGGCGAGGCCGCTCGGGCTCGCCTCGTCGGTCGGCCACTCGGCGACCGGGTCGACGTAGGCGGGATCGTGGGCGATGCCCTCGTGGACCGGCCATCCGTAGTTGCCGCCCGGCACGATGATGTTGAGCTCGTCCCGGGTGTTCTGGCCGAACTCGCTCGCCCACATCGTCCCGTGGGCGTCCCAGCCGATGCCCTGCACGTTGCGATGGCCGTACGACCAGACCGGCGAGCCGGGGAACGGGTTGTCGTGCGGCACCTGGCCGTCGGGCGTGAGCCGCAGGATCTTGCCGCTGAGCGACGCGCGGTCCTGCGCGTTCGAGGAGTTGCCGGCGTCGCCGGTGGTGACGTAGAGCATGCCGTCCGGACCGAAGGCGAGGCGGCCGCCGTCGTGGTTGGCGGCCCGTGGGATGCCGGTGAGGACCGGCTCCGGCGCGCCGATCCCGTACGAGCCGGGGACGCCGCTGAGCGGCATCCGCACCACCCGGTTGTCGGTGCGGGTGGTCTCGTAGGCGTACAGGGAGGGCGGCGTGGCGCCGGGCGGCACGGCCAGCCCGAGCAGGCCGCTCTCCCCCGTGTGGACGACGCCGGGCACGACGCCGACGTCGCGGAGGCCGCCGGCCGGGAGGCGCTCGACGATCTTCCCCGAGTCGCGCTCGCTGATCAGGGCCGAGCCGCTGGGCAGCGGGACGATCGACCACGGCGCGTCGAGCCCGGTCTCCAGCACCGTCGTCTCGGTTCCCGGCTGCCAGGGGATCGCCGCCACGGGAGGGGCGGCGGTGTAGGTCGGGCGCGGCACAGCGGACGTCGAGCGGGTCGCCGTCGGGCCGGGTGGGGCCGCGGTGCAGGCGACGAGCCCCGCCGCCGCGGCGAGCGCGGCCACGGCCGGGACGAGCCGGGAGCGACGCATCGTGCCTCCCCTCACGCGGCCCATGCTAGCCGCCGGCCGGCTGACAGGACACGCCGCCTTCGCGGGGGCGGAGGCGGCGTGTCCTGTCAGCTCGTTGCCGGCTGGAGTGCGTCAGTCGACGACCCGGACGTCCTTCCAGAAGGCGACGTACGAGCTGTAGTCCTTGCCGACGCGGTCGAACGAGCTCGGGTACGGCGTGGGGTAGCTCCACGCGCGGTCCTGGAGCACGGCCTCGCCGTCCTTGACGGAGAAGTACTGGCACTCGCCCTTCCACGGGCAGGTGTACGGAGTGGCCGACTCCACCAGATACTCCGCGTTGACGCTCTGCGGCGGGAAGTACCAGTTGCCCTCGATGCGGATGAGGTCCTCGGTCGGAGCCTCGGCGATGACAGTGTCGTTCAGAATTGCTTTCATGAATGCAACCTCCTGAGGGCACTGAACGCGCGGTTCTACCGGAACATTCCGCGCTCAGGGAGTTCGGCCGGAGCGTTCAGGCCGTTCGCAGGACCCGCACCTCGGCGACCGTCCCGAGCTTGCCGGACGCGGCGAGCGCGGCGGCGTCGGCGCCGGAGGCGATGCGGTCCTGACCGGAGGCGGACGCGGTCAGCAGGTGCGCCACGGCTCCGCGCAGCCCCGTGAAGGCGGCGCAGGCGGCCGCGGCCTCCGGGGAGCTGTAGTCGATCCCGAGCGTCGCGAGGGCGTCCACGACGGCGCCCGCCGCCAGGAGATCCTCCACGGCGAAGCGGGTGCCGCCGGAGGCCGTGGTCCCGCCCGCTGCGACCAGGGCCACCATCGCACGGCGGCCCAGGCGGACCTGCTCGTCGAGGATCCACTGCGCGACCGCCGGGGCGTCGGCGAGACCGGCGGCGACGACGGCACCGGTTCCGGGCAGCGTCGCGGCCTCCGGGATCGGGGTGTCCTCGAGGACGTCCACCCAGACGATCACGTCGGCGTCGGTTGCGACCGCGGCCGCCCCGTCCGCGGCCCAGTCGAACCGCACCTGGTACTTGGCCTGGCGGTGGGCGGCGGGGATGGTCGAGGGGGCGGTGGACGAGCTCACCGCTTCAGCGTAGCTCCGCCCTGAAGGAGGTCGTCGCGTGTTGCGCCGGGTGACGGCCGCCGTCGGCCCGGCGCGCGCCGGACGGCCACGGCTCGCCGGGCGTGCGCCGCAGCTGCTGTCGGATGAGCTCGAAGTCGTGGCGGGTCAGCTCGATCAGGCCGGCCCGGAGCTGGTAGCCCCAGTCGGGCTTGTCCCGCGTGAAGTCGAGGGAGGGCAGCAGCGGCCGGATGGGCGTCGCGACCGCGTCGTGGTCCCAGTCGACGCGCCGCCGCCACGGCAGGAAGTCGCCGGCGGGGCCACGCATCTGCGTGCCCTGGGTCGCCTGGTACACGTCGGCGTCGGCCAGCCTCCCCACCGCGGTGAACTGCTTGAGCGGCTCGCCGTCGAACGACTCCCGCGGCGAGTAGAACACGAACCCGTCGGACGGGCCCATCCGCTCCAGCGGCGCGCGGGCGCCGTGGTTGACCTGCGCGTAGCCGCCCGCGACGCCGCGCAGCACGTGATCGTGATGCACCACGCCCAGCCAGTAGCGGATCGCCATGCTCCCGTTTTAGCGCACGGGGCCGACATCGCACGCCGCGACCGGCGGGGCTGTCGAATCCCGGTCCCCCGACTCGACGTCTCTACGACGGCCACCACCCGGATGCCGCCGACGGAAGGACGACGGATGCGCTACCTCCTCCTGCTCAGCACGGACGGCCCGGCGTCGACCGAGGCGCTCCAGCGGTACACGGTGGAGCTGATCCGGGCCGGGGTGCTGCTCGCCGGTGAGCTCCTGGCCGCGGACGAGGGGGCGCGCGTCCGGCTCGCCCTCGACGGCCCCCGCGCGGACGCCGACCTCCTCCCGGTCCCGCCCGTCCGTCCCGCGGCGCTCTGGATCGTGCAGGCCTCCGACCGGGCGGAGGCCGTCGAATGGGCGAGACGCGTGCCGCTCGGACATGGCAGAGTCGAGGTGCGCCGCATCGTGACGGAGCAGGCGCAGACGTGAACGCGGGAGGAGCGGTCCTGGTGGAGTCCGAGCGCGCGGCCGCCGACGCCGTCGAGGCGGTGTGGCGCATCGAGTCGGGCAAGCTCGTCGCCGGGCTCGCCCGCTGGACGGGCGACGTCGGCCTGGCCGAGGAGCTCGCCCAAGACGCGCTCGTGGCTGCGCTGGAGCAGTGGCCGGAGGCCGGCATCCCGCGCAATCCCGGCGCCTGGCTGACGACCGTCGCCAAGCGCCGCGCGATCGACGGCTGGCGCCGCCGGGAGCGTCTCGACGAGCGCTACGCCGCGCTCGCCCGCGACCTCGAGCAGCAGGAGGACGACGACCCGGCCGCGGTCGTGGCGGAGGAGATCCAGGACGACCTGCTGCGCCTGGTCTTCGTCGCCTGCCACCCCGTGCTCGCGCCGTCGGCGCGCGTCGCCCTGACCCTGAAGCTCCTCGGCGGCCTCACGACCGAGGAGATCGCGCGCGCCTTCCTGGTGCCCGTCCCGACCATCGCGCAGCGCATCGTCCGCGCCAAGCGCACGCTGAGCGCCGCGCACGTGCCGTTCGAGGTGCCGGACCGCGCCGAGTACCCCGAGCGGCTGTCGTCGGTGCTGGAGGTCGTCTACCTGATCTTCAACGAGGGCTACTCGGCCACGGCGGGCGACGACTGGATGCGCCCCGACCTCTGCCAGGAGGCCCTCCGCCTCGGCCGCGTGCTGGCCGAGCTCACCCCGCGCGAGCCCGAGGTGCACGGGCTGGTCGCGCTGATGGAGTTCCAGGCATCCCGGCTCCCGGCACGCGCCACCGCAGACGGGGAGCCCGTCCTGCTGAAGGACCAGGACCGCACCCGCTGGGACCGCATCCTCATCTCCCGCGGCGTGGCCGCACTCGCCCGCGCCGACCGGCTGGTGGGTTCCCGCGGGCGCGGCCCGTACGCGCTGCAGGCGGCGATCGCGGCGTGCCACGCGACCGCTCCGGCGCCCAAGGACACCGACTGGGAGGAGATCGTCGCCCTGTACGGCGCGCTGGCCGCCCTCCAGCCCTCCGCCGTCGTGGAGCTCAACCGCGCGGTCGCGCTGTCGATGGCGCACGGTCCGGAGGCCGGGCTGGACGTGGTGGACCGGCTCGTGGCGGACGGCGTGCTGGAGTCGTACCACCTGCTGCCCTCGGTGCGGGCGGACTTCCTGCTCAAGCTGGGCCGGAGCGCGGAGGCGGAGCGGGAGTTCCGGCGCGCCGCGGAGCTGACCGGCAACGAGCGCGAGCGGGCGCTGCTGCTGGCGCGGGCGGAGGAGGCCGCGGCCGGCTAGGGCGCGGCCGACTAGAGGGCGCGGCCGGCGGTCAGAGCTTCCGGGAGTGCGCCGAGAATGACTGCGCCCCGCGCGCGGATGCGTGAAACTGGGGTGCGTGAGAGTCCTCCTGAAGCTCATCCTGGACTGCGACCCCGACGCGGCGTGGCGCGCCCTGCAGAGCCCTACCGCGTTCCGCGAGGTGGCGCTGCCGTGGGTGGACTTCCGGTCGGACGAGCCCGCCGGGTTCCCGACCGTCTGGGACTCCGCCGAGCACCGCGTGACCGTGCGCGCCCTCGGCGCCTTCACCGTCGGCACGCAGGTGATCCGACTCGACACGCTGCGCTCGGCCGATCCGCGCGAGCGCGCCACCCGCATCCTGCGCGACAGCGGCGGCGGGACCGGCGGCGCCCTCTCGGTGATCCCGCACCTCGACCACCGGATGGCGGTCGCCCCCGACCCTGCCGGCCCCGGCGCGGACGGTCGGCTGCGCACCCTCTACCGCGACCGTCTGGTGGTGCGGGCGGGGGTGCTGACGCCGCTCGCCTGGTACGGACTGTGGGCCTTCTGGCAGTGGCGGGGCGTGCGCCTGCGGCGACTCGCGCCCAGCTGGGCATACGATCCACCCACGCCGGAATCGGCCTCCCCCGACCCGGACGCGCCGGCCTCACCCCAGCAGGAACCAGCCACACCGACGAAGGACGCAGCATGAGCACCCTCACCCCCGACTCCTCCCCCCAGGTCGTCCCCGGGCGCGGCCGCGCCGCCACCGCCGTGCAGACGGCCGACTGGCGGCGCAGCGTGTTCGCGCTGTACTCGTCGGTGCGCCGGATCGCCGCGTCGGACCCCGCAGCCGCCCACGCGCACTGGATCTCCTGCCGCAACGACCTGATCTCGTCGCACCCGGCCTCCCCGCTGATGGACGAGGACCGCGACCGCTTCACCGGACTCCCGGTGTCGCCGTACGACCCGGACTGGCGGTTCGAGCTGCCGATCCACCCCGCGACCGAAGCCGTGCGGATGGATGTGGAGACCGGCACCGACGGGGTGGTGCCGTTCGAGCTGCTGGGCACCGTGCGCGTCCCGCTGGCGGGCAGCCTCGACGTCTGGCGGCTGTCCTCCTACGGCGGCGGCCTGTTCGTCCCCGTGAAGGACGCGCTCGCGGGCCGGCCCGGCGGCACCTACGGCGGCGGACGCTACCTGATCGACACGATCAAGGGAGCCGACCTCGGGATGTCGGCCGACGACGACGAGGCGACGATCGTGCTCGACTTCAACTTCGCCTACAACCCGTCCTGCGCCTACGACCCGGCCTGGGCCTGCCCGCTCGCGCAGGCCGGCAACACGCTGCCGGTGGAGGTCCCCGTCGGCGAGCGCTACAGCGGGGAGTGAGGCCTCAGCGCCCGACCAGCGTCAGCCGCTGGGTCGGGCGCGTCATCGCGACGTAGAGTGACGCCGCGCCGCGCACCGACTCCGCGGCGAGCGCCGGCGGGTCCGCCAGCACCACCGCGTCGAACTCCAGGCCCTTCGCCTCGTAGCCGGTCAGCACCGAGATCGGCCGGGTGAGGCCCGCTGCGCCGCGCGCCGCCTGGTCGCCGAAGCGTTCCCGCACCGCCGCCGCCACCGCCTCCACGTCGGCGGCCGACGCGATGACGGCGAGCGTCCCCTCGCCGTCCAGGCCGCGGTCGTGCGCGACCGCGTCCGCGACCGCCGCGGGCAGTCCGGCCCCGGCCGACACGCGGCGGATCGGCCAGTCGCCCTCGCGGACGGCGCGCGTCGGCGTGATCGGGAGACCCGCCTCCGCCGCGATGCGCTCGGCCTCCCGCGTGATCTGCGCGGGCGTGCGGTAGTTGACCGTCAGCTCCTCCAGCCGCCAGGCGTCCTTGAACGCCGGGCGCAGAGCCTCGTCCCAGCTGGTCGCGCCGGCGGCCGACGCCACCTGGGCGATGTCGCCGACGATGGTGAACGACTTCATCGGGCAGCGCCGCACCAGCACCCGCCACTGCATCGCGGACAGCTCCTGCGCCTCGTCCACCACGACGTGACCGTACGTCCACGAGCGGTCGGCCAGAGCGCGCTCCGCGGTGGTGCCGCGGTCCACCTGCTCGGCGAAGCCGTCGGCGAGCTGTTCGGCGCTCACCAGGCCCTCCACGCCCATGTTGCGGATCGCCGCGCGCGCGTTCTCGAGGTCGCGCTTGCGCTGACGCTCCCGCTCGCGGGAGGCCGGGTCGGCGCGGCCGGGGAACTCGCCGAGCAGCTCGGCGGCCTCGTCGAGGAGCGGCACGTCGGAGACCGTGAACGGCGCGTTCCTGTCGCGCAGCAGCGCCTCGCGCTGCGCCGGGGTCCAGCGCGGCGTCAGCTCGGCGAGCCACGACGGCCGCGCGTACAGGTCCTGCAGCAGCTTCTGCGGGGTGAGCGGCAGCCAGGCCGTGTTCAGCAGCACGCGCACGTCGTACGAGGTGCGCAGATCCTCCCGCAGCACCCGGAGGTCGGCGTCGTCGACGGTCGAGCCGCCGGCCCGCAGCTGGGCGGCGAGCTGCTCGGTGAGCTCGCCGAGCGCCTGCTTGACGAAGGTGACGCGTGCGGCGTTGTGCGGCTTGCCGGTGCGCTGCGCCTTCGCGAGCGCGCGCTGCACGAGCTCCGGCTCGACGACCAGGCGCTCGTTGTCGACGACGATGGTCTGCGGCTCGGCCGGCGCCTTCTGCCGGGACCTGACCGCGCGCGAGAGGAGCCGCGCCATCTGGATCGAGCCCTTCAGCCGCGCGGCCTCCGGCCCGTCGTCAGCCGTGGCCTCCACGCCCGGGAACAGCTCGCCCAGCGTCTGCATCACGACGCCGGTCTCGCCGAGCGACGGCAGCACGGCCTCGATGTAGCGCAGGAACGCGGGCGACGGGCCGACGACGAGCACGCCGGACGTGCTCAGGCGCTGCCGGTTGGCGTACAGCAGGTACGCGGCGCGGTGCAGCGCGACCGCGGTCTTGCCGGTGCCAGGGCCGCCCTGCACGACGAGGGCGCCGCGGATGTCCGACCGGATGATGCGGTCCTGCTCGGCCTGGATGGTCGCCACGATGTCGTGCATGCGGCCCGTGCGCTGCGCGGTGAGGGCCGCCAGCAGCGCGCCCTCCCCCTGCACGTGCTCGCCCGAGGTGTCGCCGTCGAGGAGCGCCTCGTCGAAGACGTCGTCGTCGATCCGGACCACCTGGCGGCCGCTCATCGTGAGATGCCGACGCGCCCGGACGCCCATCCGCTCGTTCGCGGTCGCCTGGTAGAAGGCGCTCGCCTGCTGGGCACGCCAGTCCACGAGAAGCGAGCGCTGGTCGTCGTCGCGCAGGCCGACGCGGCCGATGTAGCGGTGATCGGTGCCGTCGACCGCCTCCTCCAGCAGCAGCCTGCCGAACACGAGCCGGGCGTCCACGTCGCGGAGCTGCACGAGCTGGTCCTCGTAGAGACGGGCGAAGGCGTCCCGCTCGCTGCGGGCCTGGTGGTTGCTCCCGACGCTCTCACGGCGCACCCGCGTCAGCCGCTCCTCCGTCTCGGCCCGGAGCGTGTCGAGACGCTCGTACAGGCCGGAGACGACGGTGCGCTCACGTTCGAGCTCGGATTCCTGCACGCGCGACCACCTTCCGGGTTTACGGGCCGATAGTCTACGACCTCCGGCTATGAATGCGCTCCCAGCCAGCGTGCGGCCCGCACCCGGTAGACTTGACGGACCAGTACGACTGGCCTGCCGGCGCCGCCGGCCTGCGCGAGCGCCGGGCGGGGCTTTCCCCGCCGCGCACCACCCCTCTTCTTTCCGGCGAAGACGTCGCCCTTCCGCGACGCCGCCGGACCTGCCCGCGAGGGCAGACTCTGCCAGAAAGGCACCAGTGACCAACCAGACTTTCGCCGACCTCGGCGTGCCCGCTCCCCTCGTCGCCGTCCTCGCGGGCGACGGCAAGACCGAGCCGTTCCCCATCCAGGCCGACACCCTGCCCGACACGCTCGCCGGGCGCGACGTGCTCGGCCGCGGCAAGACCGGCTCCGGCAAGACGATCGCGTTCGCGATCCCGCTGGCCGCCCGGCTCGCCGCCGCGACCGCCGCTGCGGGAGGCCGCCCCTCCCGTGGCTACCGCCGCCCCCGCGGCCTCGTGCTCGCCCCGACCCGCGAGCTCGCCACCCAGATCGACGCCACGCTGAAGCCGCTCGCGGCCGCGCTCGGGCTGACGACGACCACCATCTTCGGCGGCGTCTCGCAGAGCCGCCAGGTGACGGCGCTGCAGGCCGGCGTCGACATCATCGTGGCCTGCCCCGGGCGCCTCGAAGACCTGATGAAGCAGGGCATCGTCCACCTCGACAAGGTGGAGATCACGGTGCTGGACGAGGCCGACCACATGGCGGATCTCGGCTTCCTGCCCACGGTCACGCGCATCCTCAACGCCACGCCGTCCCGCGGCCAGCGCCTGCTGTTCTCGGCGACCCTGGACAACGGCGTCGACAAGCTCGTGGCCAAGTTCCTGACCAACCAGGTGCTGCACTCGGTGGACGACGCCAACAGCCACGTGGAGGCCATGACCCACCACGTCTTCGAGGTGCGGGACCAGGACGCGAAGAAGGACCTGATCCTGGCACTCGCCTCGGGTCGCGGCCGCCGCATCCTGTTCATGCGCACCAAGCACCAGGCCAAGCGGCTCGCCAAGCAGCTCACGTCGGAGGGCATCCCCGCCGTCGACCTGCACGGCAACCTCAGCCAGGGCGCCCGCGACCGCAACCTCGCGGCGTTCGGCACCGGCGACGTGCGCGTGCTCGTGGCGACGGACGTCGCGGCGCGCGGTGTCCACGTCGACGAGGTCGAGCTCGTCGTGCACGTGGACCCGCCCGCGGAGCACAAGGCGTACCTGCACCGCTCCGGCCGCACCGCGCGCGCCGGCAGCGCCGGAGACGTCGCCACGGTGATGCTGCCGGAGCAGGCGGGCGACGTGAAGTCGCTGCTGCGCGCGGCCGCGATCACGGCGACCCCGCAGCGCGTGACGGCGGACTCCGCCGCCGTGGCCGAGCTGGTCGGCGAGCGTGCGGAGC
>NZ_JBDGMM010000038.1:0-62669 GCF_057655165.1 Leifsonia sp. Soil_N53 | reverse complement strand
GATGGCGCCGCGCGCCGACCCGGAGGGCCTGATCGCCGCCGCGCGCCGCCATCCCGCCGACCTGGTCGCGGTCGTGGACGCGGCGCAGGGCGAGGCGCTGGCGGCGGCGGGCTTCGAACTGTTCACCGCCCGCGGCACGCGCGACGGCCTCCCGACCGCCTACCAGTGCCGCGACTTCGTGTGCGCGCTTCCCGTCACGACTCCGGCCGGGCTGGTCTGAGCAGCGTCAGCGCACCACCCGGTAGGTCAGGTGGGCGACCTCCGGCGTGACCCGCGACCGCAGCAGCTCCAGCTGGAGGGAGGGCACGCGGTCGAACACCCGCTCGCCCTCGCCGAGCGTGATCGGCACGATGTGCAGCCGCAGCTCGTCCACCACGCCCGCCCAGAGCGCCTGGTTGAGCGTCTCCGCGCCGCCGGCGATCGAGACGTCCGCGTCGCCGGCCGCCGCGCGCGCCCGGTCGGTGGCCGAGTGGATGCCGTCGGTCACGAACTCGAACGTCGTGCCGCCCTCCATCGCGATCGGCTCGCGCTCGTAGTGGGTGAGCACGAACACCGGCGCGTGGTACGGCGGGTCGTCGCCCCACCAGCCGTGCCAGTCGCCGAAGCGGGCGTCCTCGGCCGGCCAGTCCCCGCGGACGGGGCCGAACATGTTGCGACCCATCACGTAGGCGCCCGCCGCGGTGATCGCGGCGATCTCCTCCGCGTGCGCGTCGGCATACTCGAACATCCAGGTGTGCAGCCGTTCGACCCCGTGCTCGCCCAGAGGGTTCTCCAGGGACTGGTTGGGCCCGGCGGCGAACCCGTCGAGCGAGACGGCGATATCGGCGGTGATGATCCCCATGCCGCCTGGTTTACTACGCGCGCTCGACCTTGTCGAGCATCCCCCAGACGGCTTCGCTCAGTTCGGGGTGCTCCAGGGCGATCCGGCGCAGCACACCGTACTCGAAGCGGGTGTAGGTGTCGCGCCCGGCGGCGGGGTGGTGCGCCCTGGATTGCTCCTCGGCGAGGTCGAACTCCTCGATCGCTCCCGCGCGCAGGGAGATGACCACCTGCTCGTCGACGCTCGGCAGATCGGGGATGAAGTGCCAGGGGTCCTCGCCGGCGCGGCAGCGGCGCTCGATGATCGCGGAGAGCTCGTCGCGCGCCTGCTGGCGCAGCACTTCGATGCTCCTCGGGACCTGCTCGTCCACGTCGACCTCCTTCCCCTGGCGGTGGTCCCGGCGTCGGCGCCGGCACAGTGCGTACAGCCTAAGACGACGAATGCGCGCACCGCCAATCGGGGTGTAACGGAAGGTCCACGCCCCGGTGAACATCCCGTGACGTCCGCACCCGGCCTCCCCGGCCGCCGGCCCGCACCCAACGGAGGACATCCCGCCCCAAGCCCGCGGGTTCTCCTCCGCAAGCTGCCATCGCCCGGCGCGTCGGGCCCATCTCCTCCGTTGCGGACGCCAGCCGTCGGTGACGGCCGGGTCAGTGGGTGCGGGACAGGAGGTACGCGTTCAGGTCGGCCGTCAACGCCGCGTCCACCGGGTACTCTCGGCCGTCGAGGTGGGTGATCGGGCCCGCCTGGCGGACGCTGGAGACCAGCCACAGAGCGTCGGCGTCCGCCAGCTCCTCCGCGGTGATGTGCCGGTACTCGGTCGCGTAGCCGCGCTGCTCGAAGAACGCGAAGACCGCCGCCTGCGTCGTGCCGGCGAGGATGCCCTGGTCGGTCTGCGGCGTCCGGACCACCCCGTCGGCGAGCACGATGACGTTGGAGGTCGGCCCCTCCAGCGCGTAGCCGTCCGAGCTGATGAAGATCACGTCGTCGGCGCCGCGGCGTGCGGCCTCCCGCTGGGCCGCGCGGTTGACGGCGTACGACAGGCTCTTGGCGCCGGCGAGCAGCCACGGGGAGGTCTCGGCCACGTCGTGCCGGAGGCCGCGGTCGAGCGTGACCACCTTCAGGCCGAGGCGCTGCTGGGTGAAGTCCTCGCCCTGGTCGACGAAGATCCAGCCGCTCGGCCGGCCTGCGCCCTCCACACCGCGGGTGTAGATCAGCTTGGCGAACAGCTCGCCGCCGCCGCCGTTGCGCGACCGGTAGTCGGCGACGCCGGCGAGCACGGCCTCGTGCCAGACGTGCTCGGCGGGTTCCGGGAGGTCGAGGAGCTCGGCCGAGTGCGCGAGCCGCATCAGGTGCGGGCCGAGCGCCTGCGGGTGGCCGTCGATGACGGCGATGGTCTCGAACACCCCGTCGCCGCGGGTGATGCCGAGGTCGGTGATCCGCACCTGCGCTGCGTCGAAGTCGGCGAGGGCGAAGCCCGGGTCGCCGTCGGCGGGCTCTCCGGTGGGCACGGTGATGGTCAGCAGCGTCGCGCGGGTCATGTGCCTATTGTGCCCCGGCCCGGTCGTCGCGGGCAGGGTCGGCGCGGGCAGGGTCGGCGCGGTCAGGGCTGGCGCACGGCTAGTCGGTCTGGCGGATGCGGAACGCGTCGTCGCCGTCCGGCACCGCGTCCGACACCCGCACGTCGTCCACCGCGCTCCCGGGAGGCCCTGCGCGCAGCCAGTCGATCATCCGGTCCACGCTCGCGGCCTCGCCCTCGGCCTCCACCTCCACGCTGCCGTCGGAGCGGTTGCGCGCCCAGCCTGCGACGCCGAGCCGGTGCGCCTCCTCGCGGGCGCTCCAGCGGTAGCCGACGCCCTGCACCATCCCTGTCACGATCGCCCGTCGGCGGATCCTCTTCTGTTCCTGGCTCACGCCGCCCATTGTGCTCCTGATTGAATTGTCCGGTGACCTCCATCGCCGCGCTCCGCTCCGACCTCGCCGCTGCCGGTTTCACCGTCGACGGCCTGACCGCGCTGTGGGGTGAGGAGGCCGCAGAGGCATTGCACCGCGGGCAGCGCGTGCCCGCCGAACGGGCGCTCGCGCGGGCCGACGACAGCCCGCTGGCGGCGCTCGCCGCCCTGTTCGTGCTCGGGAGGCCGGTGGGTCGGCGCTCAGCAGCTGCGGCGCTGCCTGCGCTCGGGCTGGCGGGCGCGACCGAGCTGGGGCTGATCCGGCAGGACGATGCGGAGGCCGATGTCGCCCCGGCCGTCGACCTCCGCCCCTACGCGTTCGTGGATGCGCTCGGCCCGGCCGAGTGGTGGATCGTCTCCGACCTGGGCGAGCTCGCGCTGGGCGGCCCGCTCCCCGAGGACCACGTGCTCGGCGTCGGCGGCGCCTCCATGACGCTCAGCGGCCTCATGCTCCAGCGCCCGGTGCGCACCGCGCTCGACCTCGGGACCGGCTGCGGCATCCAGGCGCTGCACGCCGCCCGGCACGCCGAGCGTGTGGTGGCGACCGACATCTCGGAGCGCGCCCTGCGGCTCGCGGCGCTGAACGCCGAACTCAACGGGATCGACGGGATCGAGTTCCGGCTCGGGAGCCTGTTCGAGCCGGTCGCGGGGGAGGCCTTCGACCACATCGTGTCGAATCCGCCGTTCGTCATCACGCCGCGCACGGAGGGCGTCCCCGCGTACGAGTACCGCGACGGCGGCATGGTCGGCGACGCGCTGGTCGCGGCGTTCGTCGCGGGCTGCGGCGCGCACCTGAACCCGGGCGGCGTCGCTCAGCTCCTGGGCAACTGGGAGTACCACGCGAACGCCGACGCGCTGGAGCGTGTTCGCGGGTGGGTGGAGGGCTCCGCGCATCCTCTCGACGCCTGGGTGATCGAGCGCGACACGGAGGACGCCGCCCAGTACGCCGAGACCTGGATCCGCGACGGCGGCACCCGGCCGGGCACCGCGTTCGACGCGTTGCTGGGCGCGTGGCTGGACGACTTCGGGGCGCGTGGTGTGCGGGAGGTCGGCTTCGGCTACGTGCTGCTGCGGCGTGCGGAGGGCGTGCCGACGTTGCGCCGCTTCGAGCGCCTGCATGGGGCGATCGGCGCGAACCAGGCCGGCCTCGGAGTCCACCTCGGCGAGTGCCTGGCCGCGCACGACGCCCAGGCCGCGCTCGACGACGACGCCTTCGGGGCGCTGTGCCTCACCGTCGCGGACGATGTGACCGAGGAACGCCACCTCTGGCCCGGCGCCGAGTCGCCCACGGCCATCCTGCTCCGCCAGGGCGGCGGCTTCGGGCGCCTGGTCGCCGCCGACACCGGCCTGGCCGCGCTGGTCGGCGCGTGCGACGGCGACCTCAGCGTCGCCGCGATCGTCGCCGCGCTGGCGCAACTCCTGGAGGTCGACGAGAACGCCCTCCGCGCCGACCTCCTCCCCACCATCCGAGCCCTCGTAACCGACGGCCTCCTCCGCCTGCCCTAACCGCCGAGCACAGGAAAAACGTCGTCCCCGCGCGAGAAACCCGACGGATTTCCTGTGCTCGGCGGCGGCTAGCGGGGCGGGAGGGTGGTGAGGCGAACGGTGGAGAGGTGGCGGTCGGCGATGGTCGCGGTCAGGTAGGTGCACGCGGGCTGGCGGCGGCGGTCGGTGGGGGAGCCCGGGTTGAGCAGGCGCAGGCCGGCGGGGGAGACCGTGTCCCAGGGGATGTGCGAGTGGCCGAATACGAGCACGTCGGTGTCCGGGAAGTCGCGGTCGCAGCGCTGCTCGCGTCCCTTCGCCGGCCCGGTCTCGTGGATCATCGCGAATCGGACGCCGCCGAGCTCCGCACGCGCGACCTCCGGAAGCCGGCGTCGCAGCCCGGGCCCGTCGTTGTTGCCCCACACCCCGATCAGCCGCCGCGACCGCTCCGCCAGCACGTCGAGCGTGGCCTCGTCGACCCAGTCGCCTGCGTGCAGGACGACGTCCGCCGCCTCCACCTCGGCCAGCACCTGCCGCGGCAGCGCCTTCGCCCGGGTCGGGACGTGCGTGTCGGAGAGGATGAGCAGCTTCACATCGGCAAACGGTAGGCGATCCGCCGCGGCCCGGCTAGTTTCGAAGTCATGGACCTCAGGACTCTCGGAAACAGCGGAACGATCGTGTCGGCCTTCGCGCTCGGCACCATGACCTTCGGAGCGGAGGCCGACGAGCCCACCTCCCACGCCATCCTGGATCGGTACGTGGAGGCGGGAGGCACCCTCATCGACACCGCCGACGTGTACAGCACCGGCACATCGGAGTCGATCATCGGCCGCTGGCTGGCCCGCCACCACGGCGCCCGCGGCGGGCTCGTCATCGCGACCAAGGCGCGCTTCCCGATGGGGCAGGGCTCGAACGACCTCGGCGTGTCGCGCACGCACCTGCGCACGGCGCTCGACGACTCGCTGCGCCGGCTCGGCGTCGACCACATCGACCTCTACCAGATGCACGCCTGGGACGCCCTGACGCCGCTGGAGGAGACACTGCGCTTCCTCGACGACGCGGTGACCGCGGGCAAGATCGGCTACTACGGCTTCTCGAACTATCTCGGCTGGCAGCTCACGAAGGCCGCAGCGATCGCGGACGCCCGCGGTTTCGCGCCGCCTGTCACGCTGCAGCCGCAGTACAGCCTCCTGGTGCGCGGCATCGAGCACGAGATCGTCCCGGCCGCACTGGACGCCGGGATCGGCCTCCTGCCGTGGTCGCCACTGGCCGGCGGCTGGCTGAGCGGCAAGTACCGCCGCGACGAGGCGCCCACCGGCGCGACCCGGCTGGGCGAGAACCCGAAGCGCGGGATGGAGGCCTTCGACGCCCGCAATGCGGATTCGCGCACCTGGGAGGTCATCGAGACGGTCCAGGCGGTGGCCGAGGAGACCGGTGCGAGCATGTCGCAGGTGGCCCTCGCCTGGCTGGCCGACCGCCCGGCGGTCACCAGCGTCATCCTCGGGGCGCGCACGATCGAGCAGCTGGACGACAACCTGGCGGCGGCCGACCTGACGCTGAGCGACGAGCAGCGCACGCGGCTCGACGAGGCGAGCGCCCCGCGCACGGAGGTCTATCCGTACGGCCCGCAGGCTGTGGCGCAGCGGCACCGCAAGCGCGAGGGAGGGCGCTGAGCCGATCGAGGAAAGCGTAGGTAGTCAGCGCAGGCAGGTCAGCGGAGGAGCGCGGCCGTCTCGGCGGTGAACGCCACGGCGGCCCGCTCCACCGCCGTCGCGGGGAGGCGGAGGCCGAGCACCACGTCGGAGGTTCGGGCTGTCGCGCCGGCCGCCGGGGGCGCCTCGCCCTCCACCCTCATCCCCAGCACCGACACCCGCAACTCGACCACGCCACCCGGCACGCGCCGTCCCGCGACCGAGAGCGCCCGCGACGTGAACGTCAGCGTCATCCACTCGTCGGCTCCGAGCGTCAGGTCGCCCGGGAGGCCGGCAAGCCAGGCGCCGAGCTCCGCGGCCTCCTCCACCCGCAGCAACGGTCCCACGAGCCGCCAGCGCCGGTCGCCGTCGACCGCGACGGCCTCAACCGTGAGCGCGTCGCCGTCGCGTGCGACAGCCCGCAGCGCCAGGCTCCGCGACGCGTCGCCGTCCGAGAGCAGCACGGGTCACCTCGGGCCGGGCACGACGGTCAGCACCCGCTCGATGAACTCGAAGAACGACACCATGAAGCCGCGCAGGAGCGCCTCGGTCGCCTCGTTCGTGACCCTGCCGTCGTCCTCGATCAGCCCGGGTCTCAGCTGGATGTAGGCCTCCGGCGCGTTCATCTGCGGCGCCTGCAGGAAGCTCAGCACGCTGCGGAGCTGCTGCTGCGCCACCGCGGTGCCGATCGGTCCGGTGGAGGCCCCGATCACGGCTGTGGCCTTGCGGGCGATCACGTTCTCGCCGTGCGGCCGGCTCGCCCAGTCGATCGCGTTCTTCAGCGCGCCCGGGATGGAACGGTTGTACTCCGGCGTGATGAACAGCAGCGCCTGCTGCGCCGCGATCGTCGCCTTGAACGCGCGGGCGACCTCCGGGAAGTCGCCGTCGTAGTCGCGGCTGTAGAGCGGGAGGTCCGCGATCCCGATCTCGGTGAAGACCAGCTCGTCCGGCGCGAGCTTCAGGAGGGCCTTCGACAGCCTGCGGTTAATGGACCCCGACGAGATGCTGCCGACGATGTAGCCGACCCGGTAAGGCGGTTGGAGCTCGTTGACCGTTGCCATGCCGCCAGCTTGCCCCCGGGCCGTGCGCCCTGTCGAGCCCTGCCGCCGAGCCCCGCGCGCCCGCATCTGAGTCCTACGGACACCGGAATAGGGCATCTTCCCGATGTGGGAGGGGGGCCTTAGCGACGAGTCTGAGGTCATCGCAAGAAGCAGTACGACGAAGGGTGTGGGGATCATGATGCTGTCCGAGGAGTTCGTGGCGTCACGGGTGTACGCGGGGGATGTCCGGCGGGCCGAGCACGACCGGGAGCTGGTGCGCCGGCACCGCGAGGAGCGTGCGGAGCGCCGGGCGGAGCGCGCGGCCGGGCGCCGTGCGCAGCGCGAGGCGCGGGCGATCCCGGAGGCCGCGGAGCCGGTCGCGGCGCCGCGCACGACCGCGTTCGGGCAGGCCTCGGAGCCCGTGCCGGAGGTCGCCGGCGACCAGCGGCGGGAGCTCGCCCACGCCGGGCGGTGACCCCGGTTCTGCCGTCGGCGAAGCGGGTCGGGCGGGGGGTCCGGATGTCGGTGGTCCATGGCACGATGAGGCCATGCGATCACCGGCGTCGAGCCCCACGATGATCGGGCGCGAGTCCGATCTCGAGGCGCTGCGCGACGAGCTGCAGGGGGTCCGTCTCGACGGCGGACTCCGCGCCGTCGTGATCGGCGGCGAGGCGGGCATCGGCAAGTCCCGGCTGCTCGCCGAGTTCCTCGCCGAGGCAGAGGAGTCGGCGACGGTCCTGCTCGGCCGGTGCGTCGACTTCGGCAATGACGGCGTGCCGTATGCGCCGTTCGCCGCCATCCTGCGCCGGCTCATCGAGGTGCGCGGGCTGGATGCCGTGCTCGAGGCGGCGGGCCACGGCGCAGGGGTGCTCTCGGTGCTGCTGCCGGAGCTGGCCGACGACTCGGCGGTCCCCGCGCGCACCGGCGCGGAACGCCTGTACGAGCTCGTCACGGTGCTGTTCGAGACGCTCTCCGCCGACCGGCCGATCGTGCTGGCGGTGGAGGACCTCCACTGGGCCGACACCGCGACGCTCGAATTGCTGCGCTTCGTCGTGCGCATGGCCGAGCGCGGCCACATCCTCGTGCTCCTCAGCTACCGCAGCGATGAGGTCACGCGCGGGCATCCGCTGCGGGCCTATCTCGCGGAGCTGGAGCGCACCCGGCGGGTCACCCGCTGGGAGCTCGCCCGGCTCGGCCGAGGTCAAGTGGAGGCGCTCATCGCCCGGCTGCTCGGCTGCGAGCCCGACGCCGCGACGGTCGACCGTGTCTACGAGATGAGCGAGGGTGTCCCGTTCTTCGTCGAGGAACTCATCGGCATCGACGGCCTCGCCACGGGGGAGGACCTGCCCGAGACCCTGCGCGAACTGCTGCTCGCGCGGTTCGAGAAGCTCAGCGATCCGGCCCAGCGGCTGCTGCGCCTGGTCTCCGCCGGCGGGGTCTGCGTCGACCACGAGCTGCTCAGCGCGGTGTACGACGGCACGCCGGAGGAGCTCGACGCGGCGGCGCGGGAGGCCGTGGTCGCCAACGTCCTGGTCGCCGACTCCACCGAGTACACCTTCCGGCACGCGCTCGTCCGCGAAGCCATCCACGCCGACCTGCTGCCGGGGGAGCGCACCCGCTTCCACATGCGCTTCGCGGAGGCGCTGGAGGCGAGCCCGCAGCGCTCGGCCACCCAGCTCTCCACGCACTGGCTGGCCGCCCACGACGTGCGGCGAGCCTTCACGGCCTCCTTGGAGGCGATGAGCGAGGCGCGGATGTCGTACGCCTACGCGACCGCCGCCGCGATGGGCGACCGCGCCCTGGAGCTGTGGGACAGCGTGCCGGACGCCGACGAGCTGAGCGCGCGGTGGCTGAAGTCGGGCGGCCGCACCGAGCTGCTGGCGCGCACCGCGTCGGCCCTGCGCAACGCGGGCGACAACGAGCGCGCGCTCGCCCTTGTCAACGTGGCGCTCGAGACGGCGCGTGACGTGGCGCCTGCACGGCAGGCGCGGCTGCTGCGCGACAAGGCGCAGTACCTCCAGAACCTCAACCGCATGGGCGTGCTGGAGCTGCTGCAGAGCGCCCTGGACACGGTTCCGCCCGGCACGCTGCCGGACGGGGACGGCCTCCGGCGGCAACTGCTCGCCGAGCTCGCCGCCCGGTACATGCTGGCCGCCCGGTTCGACGAGGCGGTGACCGTGGCGACCCAGGCGATCCAGGAGGCCGGCGAGGCCGCGGACGCGCTCCGCTCGGTGGCGCACAACATCCTCGGTAGCTCGCTGGTGTCCATGGGTGCGGTGGACCGCGGGCTGGCGGAGCTGGACGAGGCGCGCCGCCTCGCCGAGCACGACACCGCCGCGGAGCTGCGCTACGCGGTCAACGCCTCCGACGCGATGAACAACCTCGGCCGCTACGCGGAGGCGGTGCGGCTCGCCGAGTCCGGCGTCCGCGAGGCGCGGGAGCGCGGAGTCGAGCGCACGTCCGGCGTGATCCTGTCCTCCAACACCGTGGAGCCGCTCCTGGCCCTCGGCGAGCTCGACCGGGCCGAGGCGCTCCTCGACCCGGCCCTCGCCCTGGACCCGCCGCCGAGCTTCCGCGCGCACCTGCAGCGCATGAAGCTGTGGATCACGCTGTGGCGCGGCGACCTCGAGACGACGGAGGCCCTGCTGCGTCGCTGGCACGGCGGGCTACGCACTCTGGGCGAGCTGGAGGTGCAGTCGGAGCTCGGCGTCGCCCGGCTGACCGCCGAGGTGGCGATCGCCCGCGGCGACGCGTTCGACGCGTGGGAGCACACCGCCCCCGTGCGCGCAGCGACCCACCGGCCGCTCCCGGCCTACGACCTGCCGGTCCTCGCGGCGGCGGCGCGCGCCCTCGCGGACGTGGCCTTCCGGCCGCCGCAGGAGCGCGAGGAGCGCGATGCCCCTGTCGACGTCTCCGTGGAGGCGATCCGTCTCGACGCCGCGCTCTCCGCGATCGAGGCGTGGCCGACCGCTGTCGCGTGGGGCCCGCTCATCCGCGCCGAGCTGGCGACCGCGTTGGCCGCTGCCGGGGTGCCGAGCGACGACGGCGCGGGGGCATCCGCCGACGCGTCCGCACCCGACCGTTTCGACGGCGCCCGCACCGCTTGGGATGCCGCGGTCGAGGCGACCGCGTCACCGCTCGCGCCTGCGCACCTGCACCCGTACGCCCTTGTCCGCGCCGCCCGCGTCGCACGCGCCGCAGGCGACCGCCCCACCGCGGAACGCTTGGCTGTCGCGGCCCGCGACGAGGCCGACCGCACCGGCTTCGGCCTCCTCGCCGACGCGGCGTCGGCCCTCGTGTCGTCGCGCGCCAACCGCGCGGTCGGCGGCCCGCCCGCCCTCGGCCCCGGCGCCCCGCTCACCGACCGCGAGGAGCAGGTCCTCGCCCTCATCGAGCAGGGCCTGAGCAACAAGCAGATCGGCGAGGCCCTCTTCATCTCCGCCAAGACCGCAAGCGTCCACGTCTCGAGCATCCTCCGCAAGGTCGGCGCCGCAAGCCGCACGGAGGCCGTCTACCGGGCGTCCCGCGCCCCGCGGTGAGGGGGCGGGTGGGCGCTCAGCGCTCCGCCGCCACCGCGCACACGATGCACAGCTCCGTCGTCGGGCGCGCCTCCAGCCGTTGAACGCCGATCGCACGGCCGCAGGTCGCGCACGTGCCGTAGCGTCCCAGCCGGATCCGTTCGCGCGCGGCGTCCACCGCCGCGATGTCCGCGGCGGTCTCCGAGCGGAGCGCCTGGAGCCGGCTCCACTCCGAGCTCAGCGTCGACCCTTCCGGGTCGTGCTCGTCGTCGGCGGTCGACTCCGACCGCGACGACAGCAGCGAGCCGAGCGCCTCGGCGAGCCGTTGCGATTCGGCGACGTCCCCTTGGCGTCGCTCGTCCAGCATCCTGGCGAAGCCGTCCAGCTCATCCGTGGTCAGTCCGACGTCCTGGATGATGTACAGCTCTCGTGTCTCCGGTGATTCGGTGTGCATCCACGCACCCCCTTCCGATCCCGCCGTGTCAGCGTACGCCTGGGTTCCGGTATCCGACGTAGGCTCGGCGCGTGCCTTCGTTTCGTGTGATCATCCCCGTCGGGCGGCTGCGGCCCGACGTCGCGCCGGCCGATGTGGAGCCTGCAGCTGCGGCCGCCGTCGCCACGCTGACCACGGTCGAGGCGACGAGCGTCGACATCGTCAGCCGGGAGGCCCGCCTCACCGTGCGCTTCACCGCCGACGGCGCACACGACGCGTTGCGTGTCGCCGAGCATGCCGTTGCGGCCGTCGGAGCGCTGGCGCAGACCGGCGACTGGCGACTCACCGAACGGGTGGGCGGCCGCTGGTTCCGCCGGGCCTGACCCGCGCGGCTCACACCGTCGCGGGCAGCGATGCCTCGATCAGTCCGACGATCCGCGGGTCGTCCGGCTCCATCTGCGGGCGGAAACGGTGCACCGCGCCATCCGGCGTGATGACGAACTTCTCGAAGTTCCACTTCACTTTGCCGGCCTTCCCGTCCTCGTCCGGGTGCGTGGTCAGCTCCGTGTAGAGCGGGTGGGCGTTGCGGCCGTTCAGCCGCACCTTCTCCATCATCGGGAACGTGACGCCCCACGTCGTCGAGCAGTACTCCTTGATCGCGTCCGTCGAGCTGAGCTCCTGGAGGAACTGGTTGCTCGGGAAGCCGATCACGGTGAACCCGCGGTCGCCGTAGGTCTTCTGCAGCGTCTCGAGCTTCTCGTACTGCGGAGCGAGTCCGCAGCGGGAGGCGACGTTGACGACGAGGACGACCTTGCCCGCGTAGGCGGCGAGGCTGGTCGGAACTCCGTCGATGGTGTGGAACGGGATGTCCATCAGGGTCATGCTCCGAGCCTACGTCCCGCCGCGGACGCGAATCGACCGATGCGGCGAAGACCCAGCTACGGGCGGGCCGCTCACAGAGAGATCGGACGTACGCCCGGGTTCGCCGTGCTCAGACGCTCGCGAGCGGCGCGGCCGGATCGGACGCCCACTCGTTGAGCGACCCGTCGTAGACGGTCACGTCGTCCCGGCCGAGCAGCGCCAGAGCGAGGGCATCGGCGGCCGCCGCGATCCCGCCGCCGCAGTAGGCGACGATCGGCTCGGGCGTGGCGAGCACGTCGGCGAACAGGGCGTGCAGCGCCGCGCGCTGAAGGAACGCGTTCGTCTCGCGGTCCACGAGTCGAACGGCTGGCGCGCTCACGCTGCCCGGGATGTGCCGGGCGGCGAAGTCCTTCGGCGGCGTGCCGCATACGAGCGTCCCCGGCCGGTCGCCGGCGAGCACTGCAGCGACGTCGTCGCGGTCGCTCCAGAAACCGGGCCGCTCGCGGGGGACGAAGCGGTCCGCGGGTTCGGGCGTCACCGTTCCCGATTCGATCGGCCTGCCCTCCTCGCGCCACTTCGTCACGCCGCCGTCGAGGACCGCGACGCGCTCGTGCCCGAACGAGCGGAACAACCACCACAGCCGCGAGGCCCATTGGCCCACCGCGCCGTCGTAGACGACCACGGTGCTGTCCGCGTCCACCCCCAGCGCGGACGCGGCGGCGGCGAACGCCTCGGCACCCGGGCGCGTGAACGGGAACGGCGCGGTCGGGTCGCTGAACACATCGAGCAGGTCGGCGAACACCGCTCCAGGGAGGTGCCCCTGCTGGTGCCGCTCGTTCCCGCTGACGTAGCCCGTGCGACCGTCGGCGTCGGTGACCGCGACCACGGAGGCGTCGATCACGATGAGACCGTCCGCTCCGAGGTGATCGCAGAGCCACTGGGTGGACACCAGCGGCCCGGCGAGCGCGGCGCCCAGCGCTGTAGTGCGCACCTCGCCGTTCCCGTGGGCACGGCGGGAGTCGTCGCGGCGGGCGGCGTCGGTGAGGGCGCTCCGATCGGGGACGTTCGGCTCGTCGGATCGCTCGGTCGTGAGGGTCATGCGACCCACGCTAACGGGGGCCTCCGACGCCGCCCTAGGACGCGCGCAACCGTGCGTAACGGGCGAGCCGGTTTGTTACGTCGCCGGTCAGCACTCGATGACGTTGACCGCGAGGCCGCCCTCGCTGGTCTCCTTGTACTTGGTCGACATGTCGAGGCCGGTTTGGCGCATCGTCTCGATCACGGTGTCGAGCGAGACGAGGTGGGATCCGTCGCCGTGCAGGGCCAGCCGCGCGGCGGAGACCGCCGTGGAGGACGCGATCGCGTTCCGCTCGATGCACGGGATCTGGACGAGCCCGCCGACCGGGTCGCAGGTGAGGCCGAGGTGATGTTCCATCGCGATCTCGGCCGCGTTCTCGACCTGGGCGGGAGTCCCGCCGAGCACCGCGCAGAGCGCGCCCGCCGCCATCGCGCAGGCCGAGCCGACCTCCGCCTGGCAGCCGCCCTCGGCTCCGGAGATCGACGCGTTCGCCTTGAACAGCGAGCCGATCGCGGTCGCCGTCAGGAGGTACTTGCGGATGCCGTCGACCGAGGCGCCCGGCACGAACCTCAGGTAGTAGTGCGCGACCGCGGGCACGATCCCGGCTGCACCGTTCGTCGGCGCGGTGACGACGCGGCCTCCCGAGGCGTTCTCCTCATTGACGGCCAGCGCGAAGGCGTGCAGCCACTCCAGCGACGTCGCGCGGCCCGGCTCGTCCTGGACCCGCTCCAGGTGCTCCCGCATCGCGGCCGCCCGGCGCTTGACGCCGAGCCCGCCCGGGAGGGTGCCGTCGCCGGCGAGGCCGCGCGCGACGCATTCGGCCATGGCCTCCCAGATCAGGTCGAGGCGCGCGTCGGTGGCCTCCGCGCCGTGCAGGGCGACCTCGTTGCGACGGGCGACCTCGCAGATCGGGATGTCCAGCCGGGCGCAGATCGCCATGAGCTCCTCGGCCGAGTCGTACGGCAGCGGGTGCGCTGCGCGCGCGGCCAGGTCCGCCTCCTCGCCGTCACGGCGGATGAAGCCGCCGCCGATCGAGTAGTACGTCTCCTCGAGCAGGGGGAGCGGCTCGCGCGTGCCGTCCGCGCTGCGGCCCCAGGCGCGCAGGGTGAGCGCGTTCGGGTGACCGGGCAGGCGGGTGCGCGGTTCGAAGTCGATGTCGTCCTTGGCGAGCGGGATGTCGCGCACGCCGGCCAGTCGCAATGTCGCGCTGTCGCCGATCCCGGACCAGGCCCCGCGGACGTCCTCGGGGCGGCAGTTCTCCGGCTCGTTGCCGCGGAGACCCGCGATCACCGCGTCCGGCGTTCCGTGCCCGATCCCGGTGGAGCCGAGGGAGCCGTACAGGGTGCATGTCACCTGGTCGACGCGGTCCACGAGCCCGTCGGCGACGAGGCGGTCGGCGAACGCCTTCGCCGCCCGGAGGGGTCCGACGGTGTGCGAACTCGAGGGCCCGATGCCGATCGAGAACAGGTCGAAGGCGGAGACGTACGCTGTCACTTCACCAGTGTACGTCGCCGTTCGCGCGGGATTCCCGCGTGAACGTGCACATCGGCGCAGGATTCTCGCGCAGAACTCAGGTATCGCGAACGTGCACCCGAGGGTCTCCCGGCGGGCACCAGGTGGTCTCCAGGCCGCCCTCGACGGGCGTGTACTCGACGAGGAACTGGCCGCCCTCGTCCGGTCCCTCCACCACGACGCCCGGGCGGTCCCCGAGCCAGACGGTCGTTCCGACGCCGATGTCCATAGCGGTCACACTACTCGCGTGCGCCGGGCCTGAAGCAACTTAAGTTGACAAATCGAATTAAGCAACTAAAGTTGCCTCCATGAACCCTCCCACCTCGGCTCCGGACCCGCTCGGCGGGGTCGCCGACGGCCTCGCCGCCGTCGTCGCCCTGCGCGAGCTGGCCGACCGGCTCGAAGACGCGGAGGTCGAACACGCCCTCCGCGACGGCTGGAGTTGGACCCAGATCGCCGACGCGCTCGGCGTCACCCGCCAGGCCGTGCACAAGAAGCACCTGCGCCGCGTCGCCGCTGCAGGCATCGCCCTGAGGAGACGAAATGTCTGACATCCCACCCGGAACCGCCAACAACGCGCCGGGCCAGCCCCTCTCCAAGGCCCTCCGCACCGTCGTGCTCGCCTCGGTGACCGAGGCGCAGCGCCGCAACGCGACCCTCGTGGAGGCGGAGCATCTGCTGCTCGCGCTGTCCCGCGACGGCAGCGGAACGGTCCGCGACGTCCTCGCGTCGGCCGGCCTCGACCCTGCGGGCCTGGAGTCCGCCCTGCTCGCCGAGCGGGAGGCCAGCCTCCGCGTGGCCGGAGTCACGCCGCCCCCGGAGGAGCGGCTCGTCGCCTCGCCCCGCGTCGCCCGTCCGCGCTGGGGCGCATCGGCACGGGAGGCGCTCACCCGCGCCCACCGCGTCGCGTCGGCCCACCGCCGCCAGCGCTCGGGAGAGGCCGACCTCGTGACCGCGATCTTCGGACTCGAACTCGGCACGGTCCCTCGGGCGCTGACGTTGGCCGGCGTGGACCGGCCTGCGGTCGTCGCGGCGCTCCGCGGGATGGCCTGAGCCATCCCGTTGTAAGCGCCGCGTAAGCGGCCGGTAAGCGCCGTGCAAGCGGCCTCGGCGACCATCGACTCATCCACCTCATCAGGAAGGACCACCATGACTCGCAGCACCGAGTGGGCCGTCGAGGCCCACGGGCTCGTCAAGGTCTTCGGCGACAACCGGGCGGTCGACGGCGTCGATCTCACCGTCCGCGCCGGCACCGTCTACGGCGTCCTCGGCCCGAACGGCGCCGGGAAGACCACCACTATCTCCATGCTCGCCACCCTGCTCCGCCCGGACGGCGGCGACGCGTTCATCTTCGGTCACGACATCCGCAAGGAGCAGCAGGTCGTCCGCCAGCTCCTCGGCGTGACCGCCCAGTTCGCCTCCGTCGACGAAACGCTCTCCGCCAACGAGAACCTCATGATCTTCGCCCGCCTGCTCGGGCTGAGCGGCCGGGAGGCCAAGGCCAAGACCGCCGAGCTCCTCGAGGAGTTCGGGCTCTCCGACGCGGCCAAGCGACCGCTCAAGAAGTTCTCCGGCGGCATGCGCCGGCGTCTCGACCTGGCGGCCAGCCTCATCGCCCAGCCGCCGCTCATCTTCCTCGACGAGCCGACCACCGGCCTCGACCCGCGGACCCGTGCCCAGATGTGGGACACCATCCGCCGCCTGGTCGCCACCGGCTCCACCGTGCTGCTCACCACGCAGTACCTCGACGAGGCCGACCAGCTCGCCGACCGGATCGCGGTCATCGACCGCGGCCGTGTGGTCGCCGAGGGCACCGCCGACGAGCTCAAGGCGTCGGTGGGGGAGTCGTCCCTGCAGCTGCGCCTGGCCGACCCCGCCGACATCGAGGACGCCCGACGCGCCATCGCCACCGTGCTCGGCGTGGAGGCCGTCGTCTCGCCCGAGGGCTCCCGGCTCACCGCGCCGATGCGCGACGCCGACGCCGTCACCGACCTGTTCGTCACGTTCCGCGAGGCCGGGATCCACCTCCAGGAGATGTCCGTTCAGAAGCCGACGCTCGACGAGGTGTTCCTCACGCTGACCGGCCACGGCGTCGAAGAGGAGACCGCCACGGACGAGGAGTCCGCCGAGGCCGAGCAGGCCGCCACGTCAGAAGGAGTCAGGGCATGAGCGCCATCGCCACCATCACCCCACCCGCCGAGCGGAACCTGAAGAACCACGTCAGCCTCAGCCAGACCCTGGCCAACACGGTCACGATGGCCCACCGCGGCCTCCTCAAAATCAAGCGGACGCCCGAGCAGCTGTTCGATGTGACGCTGCAGCCGATCATCTTCACGATCATGTTCGCGCTGCTGTTCGGCGGCGCGATCACCGGGAGCGTCTCGGGCTACCTGCCCTACCTCATCCCCGGGATCCTCGCCCAGACCGTCATCACGACGTCCGTCGTGACCGGCGTGCAGCTCCGGGAGGACATGGACAAGGGCGTCTTCGACCGCTTCAAGTCCATGCCGATCGCGCGCATCGCACCCCTGTCGGGCGCGCTGCTGGCCGACACGCTGCGCTACGCGATCGCGACCACGATCACCTTCGTCACCGGGTTCTTCATGGGCTACCGGCCCGCGGCCGGCCTCGGCTTCGTGATCCTCGCCGGCCTGCTCGTCATCGTCTGCGCCTGGGCGATCAGCTGGATCTTCGCGTTCTTCGGCGTGATCGCGCGCACGGCCGGTTCGGTCCAGGGCATCTCGTTCCTGGTGCTGTTCCCGCTGACGTTCTTCTCGAACGCCTTCGTGCCGGTGAACACGCTGCCGCAGTGGCTGCAGTGGTTCGTCAACATCAACCCGGTCTCGCACCTGGTGACCGCGGTGCGCGACCTCGCGAACAGCGGCACCTTCGGCGTGGACGGCTGGTGGGCGCTGCTCGGCGCGGCGGTCATCGTCGCCGTCTTCGCCCCGCTCACGGTGCGCGCCTACATGCGGAAGGCGTAAGCCTCCCGACCCGGACAGCGGCCGTCGCACCCTGCGGAGGGGTGCGGCGGCCGCTTTTATGCGTGGGTGTCTCGCGGTGCCCCCGCCCCGACCTCAGGGCCGCACAGCCCCCAGCACCGCAAGCCCGCGCACCGCCGCCGCATCCCGCCCGATCGCCGCCCAGGTGCAGACGAGCGGGATCCGACGCTAGTGAGAGCAGATTCTCGGTCTCCGGTCGTAGGTGGAGGCATCGGTTCACCAGTGTGCGCTTGGTCAGATCGACGAGCTCGTCGCGCAGCTGCGAGGGTGCGCCGATCATCACGCCGAACAGGGCGTTGAAAGCCTGGGTGCGTGCTTTGACCGCGCCAGAGCGCGCGACCCGCAGGGTGCGGATCACCTCGATCGCGCCGGACTTGCCCTTGGGGACAGCGGTGGAGGTCTCGCCGAGCACCGCGCGGGCGATCTGCTCCGCGTCCAGGCGATCGGACTTGCCGTCCATGCGCCTTGCGATCCGATTCGGGCGGTTCACCTCGATGACGTGTTCACCGCTTCGCGTCAGTTCGCGGGCGAGCGCGGCGCCGAACGAGCCGGTGCTTTCCACTCCGATGGAGGTCAGGCTGCCGTAGCTGCGCATCCAGGACCGAAGAGCGTCGTAGCCGGGTCCGGTGGCGGGGAACTCGTGGTGGCCGAGCAGCCGACCGTGGTCGTCGATCGCTGCTGCGTAGTGGGTGTGCTTGTGGGTGTCGACTCCGCCGATGACCGTGACATCGGTCAATTCAATTGTCATGCTGAAGGTGCTCCTTCCGTGCGCGCTCGTTGAACGGACAGGGCGAGCCGGTCGGGCGGGTCGACAGAACTGTGATGGGGCTTCTAGTCCAAGCTCCTATCAGGTCAGATCCGGTCGGCCGGCGCGCTCCTTGAGACTGCAGCGGCCCCGGTCGACAAATCGAACGAAGGACACCATGGTCAGTTCTTGGCCTGAGTCAGACCGAAACCGTCGCAGCCCCATGACAAGTCTTCACAGATCTTGCCGTTGGTCTGAGGGCGTCGTGGGCGCGTGAATTTGGGTCGGATGCCGAGCTCGCTGCAGGCGCGCCGCCAGGCGTGTGAGCGGTAAGCGGGGCCGTTGTCCGAAAGCACGCGTTCGACGATAACCTCGCGGTCGGCGAACCAGGACACGGCCCGGCGGAGCACTTCGGTTGCGGTGGCAGCGGTCTCGTCGTCGTGGATCTCGGCGTAGGCGACGCGGGAGTGGTCATCGATGACGGTATGGACGAACGCGTGCCGCATCTTCGGGTTGTAGTGCTGGTTGCGTTCCTTGCCCGGTGTCGCGGCGCGGTTCCGGTCGCCCTGGGCTCGGCCGACGAACCGCCAGCCGCCGCCGTCGGGGATGTTGCCGAGCTTCTTCACATCGACATGAGTCAGCCGGTTCAATCTGCATCGGACCAGCACCGCGTGAACCGTCGACGCCGGCATGTTCAGCCGGCCGGCGATCTGCACCGGCCCCAGGCGCTTCTTGATCCGCAAATGCACGATCTTCTTCACCAGCAGCTGCGGCGTCCGGTTCGGATGCGCATGCGGGCGCGAAGACCGATCGGCCATTCCGTCCGGGCCGAGCTCGACATACCGGCGCGCCCATTTCGCCGCCGTCGGCCACGAAACACGGAAGTAGTCAGCCGCCGCAGCAACCGTCCACCCGTCGTCGATGATCAACCGCGCAACACGCAGCCTTTGGCGTGGCGTCAAAGCCGCATTACCGTGAGACACGAGAACCTCCTGGTCTTCGAGTGAGTGTCTAAGCAACTCCCACTCTGGCCCGGAGGTTCTCGCTATGTCACGGGTGCCAAATCAAACAACGTCCCTGGGCACTACAGCTAGACGCGGCTGTTCTCCACCGCGGGCTGAGCCCGGCCGCCGAGCCAGGTGGGCACGGCGATGTTCTTGAGACGCAGGGCCCTCGACTCGACCAGATACCAGGACGCCGTGGCCAGGCCCGCGGTCACCACCAGGACGATAGACAGGTATACGGGGAGCCCCAGGGCGTTCAGCCCGAAGAACGACGCCAGCTGCAGCACCGGCCACCCGTAGACGTACATTCCGTACGACAGGTCCCGCTTGGTTCCGACGTTCGTGAGCGGGAGCCGCGCGCCCGCCCAGATGATGACGTACGCGAACGCCAGGACGCCGATCTGACGGAATCCGACCGTCGAGTAGGTCACCCCGGCGACCACGAGGCAGACGCCGAACAGCCACCATGACAGTCGGCGGCTCAGCAGCACGTCGCGCCAGAGGTAGATCAGCGAGCCCAGCAGGAAACACACGGTCAGGGTGGGCTGGCGGGGCTCCGTCATCCCGAGCAGGTTGAACAAGACCACCTGCTGCCACACCCAGGCGGCGACGAAGAGCACGGTCACCACACGGCGGTTGAGTACGCGCATCGCCGCGAGAGCCATGATGATCAGGTAGCAGGCGAACTCGTACGTCAACGTGTAGAGGGGGCCGTCCCAGAGCGTCGGGTAGGGGTTCGACGCGAGAGTGTCGCCGATCTGCACCTGGTTGTTCGCCAGCAGGAGGTTGTTGACGAAGAACCCGATCGGGTTCGGCGTCGTCCACGGATACTCGGTGAGCCCGTGGGACGCGCGCCAGACGATCGGTGCGAACACCACGACGATGAGGGCGAGACAGATCCAGTACGCGGGCATGATCCGGAGCAGGCGGTGCCAGAGGAATCGTCCGGAGGAGAGCCGCTCGCCGCTTCGCGTGATGAGGAATCCGGAGAGCGCGAAGAAGCCCTCGACGGCCAGGAAGCCGAGGTTGTTCGATGTGCGCCCCGGATCGTGACCGAAGCCGCCGAGTGGCCACGCGTGCGAGACGATCACAGCGGTCGCCAGAGCAAGGCGCATGAAGCCGATGCTGTTTCGGCGCGGATCGAAAATCGTCACGGTGCACGATTCTCGCACAGGTCGGCCGAGACACGCTTGCCCGGGGGTCCCTGACTCAGGGCCGCACAGCCCCCAGCACCGCAAGCCCGCGCACCGCCGCCGCATCCCGCCCGATCGCCGCCGCTGCGGCCTCCGCCGCCGCGAGCCGGTCCTCGCCCCAGGTGCGCCGCACCCGCTCGGTCAGCGGCCGGCGGTGGAGGCTCTCGATGTCCTGCCGTGAGTTGGCCCGCGCCGCCAGGGCGAACAGCTCCAGGCCGGCGTCGACCCAGTCGGTCCCGCGTTCGGCGCCCACCTCCGCGTCCAGCATCCAGATCGCGAAGCCGAGCAGACCGGTGCCGATCACCGGCTTGTCGAGGTACGGCGGGCTCAGCCGGGCGTTCACCAGGACGCGCACGCGCAGCCGGCGGGCCGCCTCGGCGGTCTCCGCGCGGCTGAGCGGGTCCGCGCCCTCCGGATCCGCCGCCTCCGCCTCGTGCGCGCGCAGCCGGGCGGCGATGAGCGCCGCGCCCAGGATCGTCAGCCACGGGTTGGTCACGGCGTCGCGTTCCACGGTCGTGTCGTCCGAGTAGACGCCGATCGCCTCGTCGTAGAGGCGCACCGCCCGCGCGTGGTCGCCCTCCGCGAGCGCGATCTCCGCCATCCCGGCGAAGCCGATCCCGTAGTAGTCGACGTAATCGAAGCCCGTGCGGTCGACCTCCTCGTTCAGATAGCTCTCGAGGAGCTCACGGCCGCGCTCCACGTCGCCCGCGGAGATCGAGTTGACCGCGATCAGCCAGTCCAGCTGACGGAGGTCGCCCGCGGCGCGCAGGGTGGCGAGGCCCTGATGGGCGCTCTCGGCCCAGGCGAGCGCCTCCTGCGGGTGAGCGAGCTGGCTGTGCAGCTGGGCGAGGGCCTGCGCGGCCGTCGCCCGCGACCAGGTGTCCTGCGCCTCGATCGCCTTCTCGTGCGCGCGGGTCGCCGTCGCCAGTGCGTCGTCGAGCTCGCCGGCGTTCTCCTGGAGCTGCGCGGTCAGGAGGGCGCCCATCGCGGCGAGTTCGGGGTCGGCGGAACGGCTGAACTCGGCCAGCAGCCGCATCCCGGGCTCGACGTGCCCGGCGGCGAGAACGAGCCCGGCGATCGCGCTGAGGCGTGGATCGGCGAAGGGCGCCTCCCGGCGGAGCCTGCGCAGTCGAGAGATCGCGCGGACGGCGGTGCGCAGGCCCGCGTACAGGAAGGTGGCGCCGATCAGCGTGTAGCAGGCGGCGGCGGCCTCCCGGTCGTCGCCCTCCGGCTCCCACTTCGCGAGCGCGTCCAGCACGGCGGGCCCGAAGCCCAGCACCTCGCTGTGCGCGCTGCGCAGCGACCAGTAGTACGCCAGCAGTGCGAACACGCCGGCCGTGGTGGCCGGCCGGTCGCCGTCGAGCGCCGAGCGCAGCACCGCGACCAGGTTGTCCTGCTCGGCGGTCACGCGCGCGAAGGTGGGCACCTGCTCCGCGCCGTGCATGCGCACGAACGTGTCGCGCGCGAACGCGACCGCCCAGGCGTCCACCCCGGCCTGCACCGCCTCGGCCTCGCCCGCCGCGGTCAGCTCCAGGTCGCCGAACTCGCGGACGGTCTCCAGCATCCGGTAGCGCAGGATGCCGGTGTCCGGGTCCTCCGCGACGTTCACCAGGGACTGCGCGACGAGAGCGTCGAGGTCGTCGAGCACCGAGGTGGACTGGGCTCCCGCGACCGCCTCTGCCGCCTCGGCGCTGAACCCGTCGGGGAACGTCGAGAGCCGGCGCATGAGCGTCTGCTCCGAGCCCGCCAACAGGTTCCAGCTCCAGTCGATGACGGCGAACAGCGTGCGGTGGCGCTCCGGCGCCGTGCGCTCGCCGCCGGTCAGCAGCGCGAACCGGTTCTCCAGCCGGCGCTCGATCTCCTCGACCGCGAGCGAGCGCGTGCGGGCGGCTGCCAGCTCGATGGCGAGCGGGAGGCCGTCGAGCCTGGCGCACAGGCGGGCCACGGTCTCCGGCGGCAGCACGACCCCGGGACGGGCGGCCCTGGCGCGCTCGCGGAACAGCTCGACCGCGGGGCCGTCATCGTCGGAGGGCAGCGGGCCGAGCGCGTAGACCCGTTCGGCGCCGATCGCGAGCGGGGCCCGGCTCGTCGCCAGCACCCGCACGGTCGGCGTCGCCGAGAGGATGTCCTCGACGTAGGCGGCGGCCGCGTCCACGATGTGCTCGCAGTTGTCGACGATGAGGAGGGTCTCCCGCTCGGAGAGCAATCCGAGGATGCGCGATCGCAGGTCGAGCTGGGCTCCCGGCTCGGCGAGGCGCGCAGTCCTGGCCTCCCGGATCCCGAGGGTGGAGGCGAACGCCAGCTCGATGTCGTCGCCCGAGCGCACGCTGGCGAGCTCGACGAGGACCACCGCGGGCGTGTGGATGGCGCGGTGCCCGACCTCGTGCGCCAGCCGGGTCTTGCCGAGGCCGCCGGCGCCGAGGATGGTCGTCAGGCGGGAGGTGGCGACCAGGTCCTCCACGGCCTCCAGGTCGTATTCGCGTCCCACCAGGGCGTTCGGCGCTGTGCGCAACCCGATGCGGACCCGGCGCGGCGCGGCCGGCTCGCGCTCGTCGTCCTCGGCGAGCAGGCGGGCGTTGAGGGAGACGAGTTCGGCGCCGGGACGCGTCCCCAGCCGGTCGAGCAGCGCCTCCTTGAGCTCGGCGAAGGCGAGCAGGGCGTCGCTGCGCCGGCCCGCATCGGCGAGCGCGCGGATCCGCTCGGCGTGCAGGGACTCGTCCATCGGACGCATCCGCAGCAGCTCCTGCAGGTCGGCGAGCGCGGTCGTGGGGTCCCCGCTCCGCCGGGCCGCGCGGGCGCGGACGATCAGCAGCTCGGTGCGCAGCTCGTCGGCCGTGCGGGCGAGCTCCTCGCCGAGCCGGGAGCCCGCGAGCTCCAGCCCCGGTTCGCCGCGCCAGAGCGCCAGACCCGCGTTCGCCTCGCGGAGGGCGTCGACGGGAGCGTCGGCGGCGAGGGCGTCCCTGGCCCGGTCGAGGCGGTGCGCGGCGAGGCCCAGGTCCGTTCCGTGCGCGCCGACGGCCAGCGCGTAGCCGCTCGGCGTGGACTCAAGGAGGCCGTCGGCGCTGGCCGTGCGCACCCGCGAGACCAGCGTCTGGAGGGCCGCGCGCTCCTGCCGCGGGGGAGCGTCGTCCCAGAGGTCCTCCACGAGCGCGGGGACGGAGAGGCCGCCGCGGGCCAGCACGAGGGCGACGATGAGGCTCTTGCCGCGGGTGCCGGCCGGCTCGGCGAGCGCGCCCGCCCGGTCCTCGACGAGCACCGGGCCGAGCACGGCGACGCGGGGACTGGCTGGCGCGGATTCCACTCGCCGATTTTAGCCACCACGGGGCCTTCCGCGTCGCGCCGCGCGTAGGCTCTGGCCATGGCGTTCGACTGGTCGCAGTTCTACGAGAAGCAGGGCGGACGCGGGGTGCGGCCGACATTCGAGTCGGCGGTCGCGGCCTGGGACGGTCCCGCGGGTACCGCGGTCGACCTGGGCTGCGGCGACGGGGTCGAGTCGCGGGAGCTCGCCGAGCGCGGCTGGCAGGTGCTCGCCATCGACTCGGATCCCTCGGTGGACGAGCGCGTCCGCGCCGGGCTGTCCCCGGACGCCTCCGGCCGTGTCTCGACGCGCTGCGCCACCTTCGAATCGCTCGGCGAGCTCCCGCGCGCCGATCTCGTCTATGCCGGATTCGCGCTGCCGTTCTGCGATCCCACGCGGTTTCCGTACCTGTGGGCCGACATCCGGGACGCGATCGAGCCGGGCGGAGTGTTCGCCGGCGAGCTGTTCGGGCCGCACGACGAGTGGTTCGGGCGGCCGGGCATGAACTTCCACGACCGCGCGGGCGTGGAGGCCATGCTGACCGGGCTGGACGTGCTGCAGCTGGTCGAGGACGACCGGCGCGGGATGTCGTTCGAGGGGCCGAAGCACTGGCACGTGTTCCACATCGTGGCGCGGGCGTGAGGGTCTTGCACCCGGTTTTCCTCCACAGCCTCTGACTCCCGTCGACCTCTCCGCAGATTCCGTCGAGGCCGCTCCCGAGCGTCTCCACCCGGCCAGCATGGATGCATCAGCCAACCCACACAGAAAGGACCACATGCAAAATGCATCCACAACCGCTAAACTGCATGCATGCCCATTTCAATCACCATCCGCTCCGTTCCGGACGAGGTCCGCGACGAGCTCGCGGCGCGTGCGGCGCGTTCGGGGCGCTCACTTCAGGAGTATCTCGTGCATGAACTCACCCGAATCGCCGGCAAGCGAACGGTCGACGACGTCCTCGACAGCATCCGGAGGCGCGCGGAACACTTCCCGCCGCTCGACCGCGATGCCGTGTCCGACATGATCGCCCGGAGCCGCGAATGAGCGCGGCGGCGGCGGTGCAGCGCCCGCGCGCCCACGCCGCGTATCCCTCGGCTTCACCGGGCGATCCGCTCCCGGGCGACTTCGGTCTGCCGGAGACAGTCGTCGTCGACACGTGCGCCGTGATCGACCTCCTCGTCGATCCCGGCGAGAACGGCCGGGCCGTGGCCGAGCGTCTGCGCGGCCGCGACCTGGCCGCGCCCGATCTGATGTTCGCCGAGGCGGCCAACGTCCTGCGAAAACTTCGGCTGCGTGGCGCGCTGAGCGACGCGGAGGCCTCGATGGCCTACGCGGAACTCCTCGAGCTGCCGATCGAGCCCTGGCCGTTCGAGACCGTCGAGCAGCGGGTGTGGGATCTGCGCGCGACCATGAGCGCCTTCGACGCGACCTTCGTCGCACTGTCCGAGCTCCTCGCGGCCCCGCTCGTCACGGGCGACCGGCGGCTCGCGCGGGCGATGGACGCGGCTCCCGCGCCGGGTGCCCGGCGCGTGGAGGTGGTGGAGTGAGTCAGCGGGGAGCCATCACCGCAGGGTCTTGCGCGCGGTGATTTGGCCGGTGTCGAAGCCGAGGAGGTGGAGTCCGCCGTGGAAGCGGGCGTGCTCGATCTTGATGCAGCGGTCCATGACCATGGTCAGGCCGAGCGATTCTCCGTACTCGGCGGCTTCCTGGTTCCAGATGCCGAGCTGCACCCAGACGGTCGGGGCGCCGACCGCCACAGCCTCGTCGATCACGCTCGGGATGTCGCTCGCGCGACGGAACACGTCGACGATGTCCGGCACCTCGGGGAGGGAGGCGAGGTCGGGGTAGGCCTTCTGGCCCAGGATGGTGTCCGCGTTCGGGTTGACGAAGTACACGCGGAAGTCGCTGGACTGCAGCAGGTACGTCGCGACGAAGTAGCTCGATCGTGCCGGGTTGGCGGACGCTCCGACGATCGCGACCGACTTCGCGCCGCGCAGGATTCGGAGGCGCTCCTTGGCGTCCGGGCCGGTCCAGGTGCGCTGCGACTTCAGGAGCTTGGCCAGCGGCGAGTCGGCAGGGAGGGAGCAGCTCAGGCCGTTGACGAGCTGGACCTCGGTCGTGGTCGCGTCCGCCGTGGTCGGATCCCCGGTCGGATCCTGGGTCGTGGACGAGTGGTCGATCGTCGTGGTGGTCATGCCGCCGCCTCCTTCACCGCCGCGCTGAGCGCCTGATCCAGATCGTAGATGATGTCGTCCACGTCCTCGATGCCGACGCTGATGCGCACGACGCCGGGGAGGACGCCCGCGTCGATGAGCTGCTGCTCGGTGAGCTGGGCGTGCGTGGTGGAGGCGGGGTGGATGACGAGCGTCTTCGCGTCGCCGATGTTCGCCAGGTGGCTCGCGAGGTTCAGCGACTCGATCAGTCGCTGGCCGACCTCGCGCCCGCCCTTGACGACGAACGAGAACACGCTGCCCGGCCCCTGCGGGAGGTACTTCAGCGCCCGGTCGTGGTGCGGGTGCGCGGGCAGACCGGCCCAGAAGACCTTCTCGATCCGCGGGTCCTCATCCAGCCACTCGGCGACGGCGCGGGCGTTGTCGACGTGCGCCTGGATCCGGTACGGCAGGGTCTCGACGCCCTGCGCCAGCAGGAACGCCGAGTGCGGCGCGAGCGACGGGCCGATGTCCCGGAGCTGTTCGGCGCGCAGGCGGGTGAGGAAGGCGTACTCGCCGAAGTTCCCCGACCACTGCAGGCCGCCGTACGACGGCACCGGCTGGCTGAACAGCGGGAACTTGTCGGTGTGCCAGTCGAAGCGGCCGCTCTCCACGACGACACCGCCAAGGGTCGTGCCGTGGCCGCCGAGGAACTTGGTCGCCGAGTGGATCACGACGTCGGCGCCCCACTCGATCGGGCGGTTGAGGTACGGCGTGGCGATGGTGGAGTCGATGATGAGCGGGATGCCGGCCGCGTGGGCGACCTCCGCCAGGCCTTCGATGTCGGCGATCTCACCGGACGGGTTGGCGATCGTCTCGGCGAAGACGAGCTTCGTGCGGTCGGTGATCGCAGCCGCGTAGTCGGCGGGGTCGGAGCTCTGCACGAAGGTCGTGTCGACTCCGAAGCGGCGCAGCGTGACGTCGAGCTGGGTGATCGAGCCGCCGTAGAGGTTGGCGGACGCGACGATGTGGTCGCCCGCGCCGGCCAGGGACGCGAAGGTGATGTACTGCGCGCTCAGGCCGCTCGCAGTCGCGACGGCGCCGATGCCGCCCTCCAGGCTCGCGACGCGCTCCTCGAACGCGGCCACGGTCGGGTTCTCCAGGCGCGAGTAGATGTTGCCGTACTTCTGCAGGGCGAAGCGCGCCGCGGCGTCGGCCGTGTCGTCGAACACGAACGCGCTCGTCTGGTAGATCGGGAGGGCGCGGGCTCCCGTCACCGGGTCGGGGATGTTGCCCGCGTGGATCGCACGCGTCTTGAAGCCATATTCGCGATCAGCCATGCGGCCACGCTACCCGAGGTCGCCGGAGGGCGTTCGGCGGGCTCCGTAACACGCGGTCATCGGCTGACGGCCCTGCACGGGACCTGCTCAGGCCGCCTCGCTAGGTTGGGCTGAGATCGCGACAGCGATCCCGGACGACGGTTCAGTACCCGGCACGCGACAAGACTGGCCAGGGAGTCGTCATCGTGTCGTGGATCGTCCTCATCCTCTCCGGCGTGCTCGAAGCGGTCTGGGCCACGGCCCTCGGGAAGTCGGCCGGTTTCACCCGCCTCGTACCCAGTCTCGTCTTCGTCGTCGGCCTGCTCGCCTCGATGGCGGGCCTCGCGTACGCGATGCGCGCGATCCCGACCGGAACGGCCTACGCCGTCTGGGTCGGCATCGGCGCGGCGCTCACTGTGCTCTACGCGATGGTGTTCGGCGACGACGGCTTCTCGATCGTGAAACTGCTCCTCGTCCTCGGCGTCGTCGGCTGCGTGGTCGGACTGAAGCTCGTGCACTAGAGAGGGATCGTGGGCCCGTCCGCCCGTGCTCACGCGGAGATCCACACCGCCCCGAGGGCCAGCGCGGCGATCAGCGCCCACGACAGGATGCCGGTGGCGAGCGCGCGCCAGCCCGTCCCGAGGAGGGTGCGCAGCCGGACCGCCGTCCCGAGGCCGAAGAGCGCCATCGCCAGCAGGATCGTCTGCAGCGTGTCCGCGCCGTCGGTCACGCCCGGGGGCAACGGCACGAATGAACGGATCAGCACGGCGACGATGAACCCTGCCACGAACAGCGGGACGATCGGCGGCCGCCGGACGCTCGGGTCGCCCTCCACCAGCCGGCGGCGCTCGACGATCGCCGCGATGGCCACGGTCGGCGCGAGCATAAGCACGCGGGTGAGCTTGACCACGATCGCCACGGCCAGGGCGGCGGGGCCGGCGATCTGCGCGGTCGCGACGACCTGCCCGACGTCGTGGACGCCGCCGCCGACCCAGTGGCCGAACTGCAGTCCGGAAAGGCCGAGCGGATGCCACAGCAACGGGAGCACGAAGATCGCAAGTGTCCCGCACAGGGTCACCAGCGCCACGGGCGTGGCCGCCTCCTCGTCCTTCGGCTTGACCACGCCGCTCATCGCGCCGATCGCCGAGGCCCCGCAGATCGAGAAGCCGGTCGCGATCAGCAGAGGCTGGTGGCCCGGCAGCCGGAAGAGCCGGCCGATCAGGAAAGTCCCGGCGAAGCTGAGGCCCACGATGCCGACGGTCGTCAGGATCGCGAGCCAGCCGAGACCGGCGATGTCACCCAGGCTGAGCTTGAGGCCCAGCAGGACCACGCCGATCCGCATCAGCCGCTTCGCGCTCACCGCGAGCCCCGGCGCCAGCACCCCGCCGAGCGCACCGCGCGCCGCCGGGACATGCCCGACGACGATCCCGAGCACGACCGCCGCCGTGAGCAGTGGGACGGCGGGCGCCAGCCAGTGGATGCCCCACGCCGCCGCCGTCGCGAGGGCGGCGACCGCGACGCCGGGCAGCCAGGAGACCGAGGCACGCGCGGGGGAGGCGGGCGGAGTGACGGGTGAGGACACCCGTCCATTCTTGCCTCAACGCACACGCGCTCCCGGCAGGGGCGCGGCCGGTATGTGTGTGCGCGGTGTCCCCGCGCGGTGCGGTCGGCTACGAAGTCCCAGCCCCCACCCCCTCACAGCCCCGCCAGCAACCGCGCTCCCTCCGGCACCCCGAGCCCTGTGCACGCGTCCCAGCCCGACCCCGCCGCATACGCCCCGTTGTCACCGGACGTGATGTCGCGGAACCCGGCGGCGACCTGCCCGGCGCGGGTGGAGTCGTACAGCTTCGGCTGCACGAGCCCGAACCGCGAGCCGGTCGACTGGGCGAGGCGGGCGATCAGCGCCGCCCACAGCGGCGCGACCGCGCTCGTACCGCCGATGACGACGTCCTTGCCGTCGACGCGCACCTGGTAGCCGGTCTGGGGGTCGGCGACCGCCGAGACGTCGGGGACCCCGCGGCCTCCGGGGCCGTTGGCCGCGCCTCCCGCATCCGTTCCCCCCGGTCCCGAAGGGACGCCGACGTTCCGCTGCCAGGTCGGCAGGGCGAAGACCGCGCTGACGCCGCCGCCGGTCGCGCCCCTGCCGGTGCCGTTGTTCCAGACCGTCTCGGACTGCACGGCGCCCGTCGAGGCGTTCGCCTCCAGCCGGGTGCCGCCGCAGGCGAGCGCGTGCGGGGAGGACGCCGGGAAGTCGACGTGCGCCTTGCCGTCGCCGACGCGGTCGCTGCTGCCGTCGTCGCCGGCCGCCACGGTCGTGGTGACGCCGAGGGCGGCCGCGTCCTGGAGTGCCTGGTCGAAGGCGGTGCGCGCCTGCGCCGTCCACTGGTCCTCCGACTGGCCCCAGCTGATGCTGATCGCTGCGGGTGTGGGCGACGCGTGCGCGGCGGTGCTCACCGCGTCGAGGAAGCCGGCGTCGGTGTTGGGGGCGAAGTACACCACCAGGGACGCTCCGGGAGCGAGGGCGCCCGCCACCTCGATGTCGAGCATGACCTCCCCGTCCGCCCCGTTCGGGTCCTGGCCCGGGATGTTGGCCGCGCCGTCCACGCCCACGGCGGTGACCGACGGGGTCGGGATGCCGAGGCCGGCGAAATACGTGTCCAGGTCGGACTGCTCGTAGCCGCCGCCGAGTTCGATGATCGCGATGGTCTGGCCGGTGCCGTCGACGTCCGCCGGGAAGTCGTAGACCTTGCCGAGCTGCGGCGGCGTGTAGCTGGTGCTGACCGCGGCGGGGCGGGCGATCCGGAACTGGGCGCGCGCCTGCGGGCGGTCGTCGAGGCCGAGCACCGCGATGACGACGCCGTCGAGCTGCGCGGGGATGCTGAGGCCGCCCGAGCGCTGGCGGTAGCTCGGGGCGTCCTCCCCGGCGTCGGCCGGCCGCGACTCGGCGAGGTCGGTGCCGAACACGCGGGCCAGCACCGAGACCGGTCCGGAGATGCGGACGCGTCGTTCGGCGGCGTTCTCCTCGTCGATGGTCACGCCCAGCCGAGCCAGCGTGGAGGTCACCAGCCGGAGGTCCTCGGGCGAGGCTCCGTAACGGTCCCCGAGCTCCTGCGCGGTCAGGTGCGACTCGAACACGTCGTCGGGGAGGGGCGCGCGGCGGCGCAGGATCAGCGTCGCCTGGGCGGGCGCCTCCGGAGCCAGTGCTCCGCGCGCCTGATAGCCGACGCGTTCGGGCCGTTCGCTGCCGGGAAGGGGGACGAGGTTCAGGGGCTCTTCGGCATCCATACCCCACGGTCTACCACCCGGGGCCGACAGCGGAAGACCCTGGCTGCGCCGCCGACGACCGCCCGGCTCAGACCCAGCTCGGCAGCCACATGTGGATCTGCCAGAACCAGAACGGCACCTGCTGGGCGGTCCAGATCGGCCAGAAGAAGGCGCTGACCGCCGTCGCGAGCGCGAGGAACACGGTCGTCCAGGCGATGCCGGTGCGCCGTCGCGGCTCCGGGTCCGTGCGTTTGCCGAGCACGAGTGCGATGACCGCCGCGAGCGCGAGGATCAGGTACGGCTCGAACGCGATCGCGTAGAACTGGAAGATCGTGCGGTTGATGTAGAGCAGCCACGGCAGGTACCCCGCCGCGAGCCCGGTGAGGATGAGGCCGGCCTGCCACTCCCGGTAGCGGGCGAGCCGGTAGACCAGGTAGAACACCGCCGCGGCGGCGGCCCACCAGATGATCGGGTTGCCGAGCGACGTGATCGCCGCCGAGCAGCCTCCCGGCGCGGTGCAGCCGGCCTGGCCGTATGCGTTGCCGGTGTAGTACATGCTCGTCGGCCGGATCATGAACAGCCAGGTCAGCGGGTTGGACTGGTACGGGTGCGGCACGTGCAGGTTGATGCTGTAGTTGTACATCTCCGTCTGGTAGTGCCAGAGGTTCTGGAACCACAGCGGCACCCAGGAGAGCGCGCCCGTCCACTGCGCGTGCACCGACTGGGCCCAGCCGCGGTAGTAGCCGCCGCTGGTGACGAGCCAGCCCGTCCAGGTGGCGATGTAGGACGCGACCGCGATCGGGACCATCAACACGAAGGTCGCGGGAGCCTGCTTGAGCACGGCCCCGCTGATGTAGAAGGCCACGCCCTCCCTGCGCCGTGCCACCAGGTCCACCACGACCACGTAGACGGCGAAGAACGCGAGGAAGTAGAAGCCGCTCCACTTGACCCCGGCGCAGAGGCCGGTGAGGATGCCGGCGGCGATCAGCCAGGGCCGCCACCACAGCACGGGCCCCCAGGCGGGGTCGTGTCCCGTGCGGCGCGCGGCGAGCAGCTTCGCCGCCAGCCGGTTCGCGTGCCAGCGCCGGTCGAGCAGGACGCAGCCGAACGCGAGCAGCGCGAAGAACATCACGATGTTGTCGAGCAGGGCCACCCGGCTCATCACGATCGCGTGCCCGTCGATGGCGAACAAGAAGCCGGCGATCGTGGCGATGATCGTGGAGGAGAACAGCGCCCGGGCGATCAGGAACACGATCAGCACGGCCAGGATGCCGACGACCGCGGTCGACAGCCGCCAGCCGAACGCGTTGCCCGCGCCGGTCGCGGCCATCCCGAGCGCGATGATCCACTTGCCGAGCGGAGGGTGTGCGACGAACGAGGGCGAGGAGTCGAAGATGTCGGTGTTGCCTGCCGCGAAGGACTGGTCGGCCTTGTCGGGCCAGCTCCCCTCGTAGCCGAGGTGGAAGATGCTCCAGGCGTCCTTGACGTAGAAGGTCTCGTCGAACACGAGCACGTGCGGCGTGCCGAGGTCCCACAGCCGCAGGATCGCGGCCAGCAGCGTGACCCCGATCGGCGCGCCCCAGTACCAGAGCTTCAGCCGCAGCGGTGTGCGCAGCATGCGCGCCCACCAGTCGTCCAGCCGGCTGCCGATACGCGGCGGCGCGACATGCGCGGCCGACCCGTGCCCGGCGGGCTGTGGGGTCGCGCCCGCCGCGGTGTCGCCTGCCGCGGTGTCGCCCGCGAGGGGTGAGGGGGAGGTCACCAGGACATCCTGACAGACTGGACCCATGATCATCCTCGCCGCGACGCCGATCGGAAATCTGGGCGACGCCTCCGCCCGCCTGGTCGAGCTGCTCCGGACGGCGACCGTGGTGGCCGCCGAGGACACCCGGGTCACCCAGCGGCTGCTCGCGGGTCTCGGGGTGGAGAACCGGCCGCGGCTGATCGCCCTGCACGAGCACAACGAGCGCGACCGTGCCGCCGAGCTGGTCGAGCTCGCCCGCGACCAGGACGTGGTGGTGCTCTCCGACGCCGGGATGCCGACCGTCTCCGACCCCGGCTTCCCGCTGGTGGAGGCCGCGGCCGCCGCGGGCGTCGGCGTCACGGTGGTGCCCGGCCCGAGTGCGGTGCTGACCGCGCTCGCCGTCTCCGGGCTGCCGACCGACCGGTTCACCTTCGAGGGCTTCCTGCCGCGCAAGCACGGCGAGCGCAGTTCGGCGCTCCGCGCGCTCGCCGCCGAGCGCCGCACGATGGTGTTCTTCGAGTCGCCCAACCGGCTCGCGGCCTCCCTCGCCGACCTGGCGGAGGTCTTCGGCGCCGACCGCCGCGCGGTGGTCTGCCGTGAGCTGACGAAGCTCTACGAGGAGGTCCGCCGCGGCACGCTCGCCGAGCTGGCCGCGTGGGCGGAGGACGGCGTGCGCGGCGAGATCGTCGTGGTCGTCGCCGGCGCGCCCGTGCGGGAGGCCGACCCGGCCACCGCGCTCGCCCAGGTGCAAGCGCTCGTCGCCGACGGCGCCCGGCTCAAGGAGGCCGCCGCCGAGGTCGCCGAGGCCACCGGCCTCTCCCGCCGCGACCTCTATCAGGCGGCCCTCGACGCCAAGCGCTGACCACGCTCGCCGATCCGCCGCCGAGGGGCACGTCGTTGTCACTTTCGGCGCCCGGAAGTGACAACGACGTGCCCCGCGCGCAGCAGGTCGGTAACAACGGCGGGAGGGGGCGCGGGCGGCCGTAGGATAGTCACCATGTCCGACGGCTCCGCGTTCTACATCACCACGCCGATCTTCTACGTCAACGACGTCCCGCACATCGGGCACGCCTACACGGAGGTCGCCGCGGACGTGCTCGCGCGCTGGCACCGTCAGGCCGGCGACGACACCTGGCTGCTCACCGGCACCGACGAGCACGGGCAGAAGATCCTGCGCACCGCGACCGCGAACGGCACCACCCCGAAGGAGTGGGCCGACCGGCTGGTGACGAACGAGTGGCTGCCGCTGCTGAAGACGATCGACATCGCCAACGACGACTTCATCCGCACCACCGACGAGCGGCACGAGAAGAACGTGCAGAAGTTCCTGCAGAAGCTGTACGACGACGGCTTCATCTACGCGGGCGAGTACGAGGCGCTGTACTGCGTCGGCTGCGAGGAGTTCAAGCCGCAGAGCGAGATCGTCGACGGCACGGGGGAGTACGAGGGCCAGAAGGTCTGCGCCATCCACTCCAAGCCGCTGGAGCTGCTGCAGGAGAAGAACTACTTCTTCCGGATGAGCGAGTTCGCCGACCGGCTGCTGGCGCTCTACGAGGACCGCCCCGAGTTCGTGCAGCCGGAGTCGGCGCGCAACGAGGTCGTGTCCTTCGTGCGCCAGGGTCTCAGCGACCTGTCCATCTCGCGGTCGAGCTTCGACTGGGGCATCAAGGTGCCCTGGGACGAGTCGCACGTCGTCTACGTCTGGTTCGACGCGCTGCTCAACTATGTGACCGCGGTCGGCTACGGCCAGGACGACGCGACCTTCGAGCGCCGCTGGCCGGCGACGCACCTGGTCGGCAAGGACATCCTGCGCTTCCACGCCGTCATCTGGCCCGCCATGCTGATGGCCGCAGGGCTCGAGGTGCCGCACCGGGTCTTCGGGCACGGCTGGCTGCTGGTCGGCGGCGAGAAGATGTCCAAGTCCAAGCTCACCGGCATCGCGCCGACGCAGATCACCGACACCTTCGGCTCCGACGCCTTCCGCTACTACTTCCTGCGCGCGATCAACTTCGGCCAGGACGGCTCGTTCAGCTGGGAGGACCTCGCCGCGCGCTACCAGGCCGAGCTGGCGAACGGCTTCGGCAACCTGGCGTCGCGGGTGATCGCGATGGTCACGCGCTACTTCCAGGGTGTCGTTCCGCCCGCGGTGAGCTACGAGGAGGCCGACCTCCACGTGCAGCAGGTCGTCGCGAAGGCCGCGGCCGAGGCCGACGCCGCGATGAGCACGCTGGCGATCCACGACGCGCTCGCCGCGGTGTGGACCGTCGTGGACGAGCTCAACGGCTACATCACGATCCAGGAGCCGTGGTCGCTCGCCAAGGACGACGCCAAGCGCGAGCGCCTGCAGACCGTGCTGTACACGGCCGCCGAAGGGCTGCGCGCCCTCGCAGTGCTGCTGTCGCCGGTCATCCCGAAGGCGACGGCGAAGCTGTGGACGGCGCTCGGCGTGACCGCGGAGCTCGGCCCGCTCGACGCGCAGCCGCTGCGGAAGGCGGGCGAGTGGGGACGGCTTCCCGCCGGCACCGAGGTCAACGGGCTCGAGGCGCTGTTCCCGCGCATCGAGGCGGACGTGGTGCAGGGGGCATGACCGACCCCGCGTTCATCCGGCAGCGACACGTCACCGACGGTCGCGACCTCGCGTACCCGCCGCTGCCGGAGGCGCTCGTCGTGCCCGTCTACGACAACCACACGCACCTGGAGATCGCCGACGGCGACGACCCGCTCGACTACCGCGAGCAGCTCGACCGCGCGTCCAGCGTGGGCGTGCGCGGCGTCGTCCAGGTCGGCAACGACGTGGAGACCTCCCGCTGGTCGGCGGAGATGGCGGCGATCGAGCCGCGGATGCTCGCCGCTGTCGCCCTGCACCCCAACGACGCCCCCGACTACGCCGAGCGCGGCGAGCTGGACGACGCGCTCGCGGTGATCGCCGAGCTCGCCTCCCGGCCGCGGGTGCGCGCCGTCGGCGAGACCGGGCTCGACTTCTACCGCACGGAGGCGGGGCCGCGCCGCGACGCGCAGTTCGCGTCGTTCGAGGCGCACATCGAGATCGCCAAGCAGAACGACATCGCCCTCCAGATCCACGACCGCGACGCGCACGCCGCGGTCGTGGCGACGCTGAAGCGCGTCGGGGCGCCGGAGCGCACGGTCTTCCACTGCTTCTCCGGCGACGTGGAGCTGGCGGAGATCTGCGCGGACAACGGCTGGTACATGTCCTTCGCCGGCAACGTCACCTTCAAGAGCGCGCCGAACCTGCGTGCAGCGCTCCAGGCCGCACCGCGCCACCTGATCATGGTCGAGACGGACGCGCCCTTCCTCACGCCCGCGCCGTTCCGCGGGCGGCCCAACGCGCCGTACCTCATCCCGCACACGGTCCGCGCCATGGCCGAATACCTCGGAACCGACGCCTCCACCCTCGGGGCGCAGATCAACTCGAACACGGAGCTCGTCTACGGCCGCTGGGACAGCGAGCCCGTCGGGCCGCCGCCGTCGGGCCCGATCGGGACCATCGCGTGAGCGAGCTGCGCCTGCTGGGGCCGGCGGAGATCCGCGACCTCGCCGAACTGCTCGACGTCACCCCGACCAAGAAGCTCGGCCAGAACTTCGTCATCGACGGCAACACCGTGCGCCGCATCGTGCGGGTCGCGGAGGTCGAGCCGGGTGACATCGTGGTCGAAGTCGGACCCGGCCTCGGATCGCTCACCCTCGGCATCCTGGAGGCGGGCGCGCGCGTCGTCGCCGTGGAGATCGACCGCCGGCTCGCGGCGCAGCTCCCGGTCACGGTCGAGCAGCTGGCGCCCTCCGCGATCGAGCGGCTGACCGTCCTCCACCAGGACGCCCTCACCGTGACGGAGCTGCCGGAGCAGCCCGCGCGGCTGGTCGCCAACCTCCCGTACAACGTGTCGGTGCCCGTGCTGCTGCACTTCCTCGAGACCTTCCCGACGCTGCGCTCCGGCGTGGTGATGGTGCAGGCGGAGGTCGGCCACCGGATCGCGGCGGGCCCCGGCTCCAAGGTCTACGGCGCGCCCAGCGTGAAGGCCGCCTGGTACGGCGACTGGCGCACCGCGGGCAACGTCAGCAGGCAGATCTTCTGGCCGGTCCCGAATGTGGACTCCGTGCTGGTCGCCTTCGATCGTCGCGCCGAGCCGCGGGGCGACGAAGAGCTCCGCCGCCGCACATTCGCGGTGGTCGACGCCGCGTTCCAGCAGCGCAGGAAGACCCTCCGTCAGTCGCTGTCCGTCGTGTTCGGGACCCCGACGGCCGCGGCGGAGGCCCTCGAAGCGGCCGGGATCAGCCCGTCGCTGCGGGGCGAGCAGCTCCAGCTCGACGACTTCGTGAGACTCGCCGCCGGCGCCTGATCCGCGTGGCCCGCGCACGGCTCCGCACTGTGTAGGTTTGAGGCATGGTCGAGGCTGGTACGGGGTGGGACGTGGATGCCGTGCATGTGCGTGCGCCGGGCAAGATCAACGTCTTCATGCGGGTCGGCGCGGTGCGCGACGACGGCTACCACGACGTCGCGACCGCCTACCAGGCGGTGTCGCTGTACGAGGACGTCCGCGCCTATCGCGCGGACGACTTCTCGGTCAGCTTCACGGGCAGCGTCGACACGAGCGGCCTCCCGACCGACGGCACGAACCTGGCCATCAAGGCCGCCAAGCTGCTGGCCAAGAAGACCGGCTACCCCGGCGGCGTGCGGCTGGAGATCGAGAAGCACGTCCCGATCGCGGGCGGGATGGGGGGAGGCTCGGCCGACGCCGCGGCGACCCTGGTCGCCTGCGACGCCCTCTGGGGCACCGAGCTCGGCCGCGAGGAGCTGCTCGCGCTGGCCGCACGGCTCGGCGCGGACGTCCCGTTCGCGCTGATCGGCGGCACGGCGATCGGCACCGGCCGCGGCGACCGGCTCAGCCCGGCGCTGGCGACCGGGCAGTTCCAGTGGGTGCTCGCGCTGCCGGACGGCGAGCTCAGCACCCCAGCCGTCTACAGCGAGCTCGACCGGCACCGGCAGCGGCACGTCGGCGAGATCGCCCCCGCCGAGCGCAGCCCCAGCGTCGACGCGGGCATCCTCCATGCGTTGCGCGCGGGGGACCCGGCCATGCTGGCGGAGACGCTCACCAACGACCTGCAGGCCCCGGCCATCCACCTGGCGCCGAGCATCGCCGAGGTGCTGGAGATCGGTGAGCTGAACGGTGCGCTGGCCGGGATCGTGTCCGGCTCGGGCCCGACGGTCGCGTTCCTGACGGCGGACCTCGACAACGCGCTGGACCTGCAGATCGCGCTGAGCGCCTCCCGGATCCGAGCGGTGCGGGCGACCGGCCCCGTGCACGGCGCGCGGATCGTCGGCGACTGAGCCGCGCTCACCGCACCTGTCGAGCAGCCCGGGAGCCGGGCCATGTCGGGCCACATCCCGTCAGTCCCGGGCGTACTCGGCAGCTGGTGAGGCGTACTGGCGCGCGTTCGGGCGCACGCCTGAGCCCGAGGATGCCCGATCCGCATCGCACGTCGGGTTGAGACGATTCGTCAGATTCGGAGTCGTTTCCGTGCGGGTGCGGGTCGGGCATCCCGGGTGATCACAACGTTAGCGAGGGTGCCGCGTGTCCTCATAGTGGGGGACCGCAAAACCGTCAATTCTTGACGGGTCGGTCACTCCTGACGGGTCGCCGGCGGGGGAGCGCGAGGGCGCGCAGCTCCCGGCGGGAGCGCATCCCGAGCTTGGCGAGGATGTTGCGCACGTGGAAGTTGACGGTCGTCACCGACACGTAGAGACGCTCGGCGATCTCCTTGTTGGTCATCCCCGCGGCCAGCGCATGGGCCACCTGGCGTTCGCGGGTCGTGAGGGACGCGAGCGGGTCCTCGACGCGCCCGCCGTCGGCGTCGCGGCGCCCCGCGGAACGCACCGTCTCGAGGTGCTGGACGGCGCGCGCGAGGTAGGTGCTGGCGCCGAGACCACGGAAGGTCGTGGCGGCGCATTCGAGCAGGGCCTCGGCATCCTCCGCTGACCCGACCGTCGATCCGGCCGTCGTCAGCAACCGGCCGGCGTCCAGCGCGGCGACCGCCTCGGGGAGGGGGAAGCGCGACTCGTGCGCGGCCTCCCGGTAGGCGGCCAGGGCGTCGGCGAGCCGGCCCTCGGCCTCCAGCACCCGGCCCTCCAGCCAGCGCAGCGAGCCGTAGTAGGGCCGCCAGAGTCCGGGGCCGGCGCAGCGCTCGTACGCGGCGCGGGCCTCGGCCGCGCGTCCGAGCATCGCGAGCGCGTCCACACGGTAGCTGAGCCAGCCGAGGGTGGAGCCCCTGGTCCCCGCCTCTTCGGCCTCCACCGTCGCCTGCAGCTGCTCCTCGGGCCGGGCGAGCGCGCGGGCGAGCTCGGCCCTGGCGAGGTACGGCAGGTCGCCGTCGTACGAACCGACGATGCGCGGATCGGCCCGCGCCGCCGACCGCAGCCGCTCGGCGACGGGCCCGGTCTCGCCGCGGCCGGCGCGGACGAGCGCCGACGTCCACAGGGCGATCGGCCAGCAGGACAGGTCGGTCTCGTCCAGGGCCAGCGCCACGGCGGTGTCCGCGAGGGTGACCGACTCCTCCCACTCGCCGACCAGGAACAGCGTGTGCGCGTAGATCGTGCGGACGAAGCCGGCCGTCCAGCTCGACGGGAACCGGCGGACCAGCTCGTTCGCCCTGGCCAGGTCGGCGCGGGCGCGCTCGATGTCGCCGCCGAGGATGAACACCCGCGAGCGCGCGACCAGCGCGTCCACGGCGGCGGGCGACTCGTGCTGCGCGAGCAGCTCGTCCAGCTCGGCCGTGAGCGGTGCGAAGAGCTCGGGTCGGCGCGCGTGCGCGGCCGAGTTGAGCGCCCAGCCCAGCAGGCGCACCAGGTGCTCGTCCGGCTCGGCGAGCCAGCGCAGGGCGGGATCGACGACTTCCTCCGGCCGCGGGCACTCCGCGATCTGCGCGCGGGCGGTCTCCAGGTGATCGAGGACGCCGGCGAAGTCGCCCATCGCCATCAGCACCTTGGGGAGCGCCTCGGCGACGTGGGTGCGGATGGCGCGCTCGTCCGGGGTGGTGGCCGGCGCCGCCTCCAGCTGGAGGGCCAGCTCCAGAGCGCCCGGCACGTCGCGGGAGAGGGTCCGCAGCTCCAGCAGCACCGCGTCGCGCGCCGGGGACGGCGGAAGGGCCTCGATCGCAGGCCGCAGCTCCAGGATCTGCTCGTGCAGCCGGAACCGCATGGCGAGCAGGCCGAGCTCGATCAGCGCGCGCTCCAGCTCGCGGTCGGTGGCGAGGTGCACGGCCGAACGGGCGTAGCTCATCGCCTGCTCGGCGTGGCCCTGGTCGGCGGCGGCGAGCGCGGCGGTGAGCAGTTCGTCGACCAGGCGCGGGTCGGCGGTGTCCGCGGCCTCCACCCGGTGCCGCAGCGCGCGGTGGCCGTCCAGCACCTCGGCGGCGACCCGGTGGATCTCGACCCGGCGCTCGACGGTCAGCTCGGCGGCGAGCGCGTCGGCCAGCAGCGCGTGCGCCGGCTCCACCCACAGCACGCCGTCGCGGGTGCGGCCGAGGACCAGCCCCCGCGTCACCGCTCCCGGGAGGTCGAGCCGCGTTCCGAGGCGCGCGGCGATGCTGCCGACGACCGGCGCGGGCAGCGGGTCGCGCAGCACGGCGACGAACTCGGACGCCCTGCGCACCGACGGGTCCGCGCCCTCCAGCGCCGCCGAGATGGCCGACGCGAGCGGCATGATCGCGGTGTCGGGCAGGTCCCAGCCCGCCGGGTGCAGCGCCTGCTCGAACGTGTCCCGGAGCTGGCCGAGCAGCACGCTCAGCAGCAGCGGCGAGCCCTGCGTCGCCTCGGTGAGGCGGGTCGCGGTGCGGCGGGAGACGGCATGGCCGAGGATGTGCTCGGCGAGCTCCTGGGTGTCGGAGACGGCGAGCGGGGTGAGGTCGATGCGGGCGTGGTTGACGGAGGTCGCGGCCAGATCTTCGAAGAGCGCCGCGACGCTGTTGGGCTGCGGACGCGACGCCGCCGTGAACAGGAAGCCGCGATCGGTCAGGCGCCGGACGACGAACCGGAGGGCGCGCGCCGACGGCTCGTCCACCCACTGGGCGTCGTCCACGATCAGGCAGACGGGACCGGCCAGGCCGTCGATCGCGTCCAGGAGCAGCCTCCCCACGGTGAGGGCGTCGTCCTCGGGGGCGGGAGGGCGGATGGCGCTCTTCGCGCCGCTCAGCGCGGTCAGGCCGCGCACGAGGGTCTCGACGGTCGCGTAGGCCAGGTCGGACTCGAACGAGTCGGCGCTCACCCGGAGGACGGTCCAGCCGTCCAGCCGCTCGGCGATGTCGGCCAGCAGGGCGGTCTTCCCGAGCCCGGCCTCGCCGGTGACGAACACGGCGCCGCCGCGGTCGACGGCCCGGTGGGCGACGAGCAGGATGGTCTCGCGGGCCCGGTCACGACCGAAGAGAGGGCGTACGATCGCCAGCTCGTCTGTCACGGTCAGCCCCCATCGCCCGCGCGGGTCGGAAGCGCGCGGTCCGGTCTCTCGATCATTGCACAGCGGGGTGTCCGGTCGGTTTCCCCCAAGGTGGGGGAGCGGCAGGGGGAGCGGCAGGGGGAGCGGCGGCGCGGCGGTAGGCTGGAGAACCCTATGGCTCATCTCCTCGGCGCCGAATCGCTGCACCTCGAATACCCGACGCGGGTCGTCTTCGACTCGGTGACCCTGGGTGTCTCCGAGGGCGACCGCATCGGCGTCGTCGGCCGCAACGGCGACGGCAAGTCCACCCTCCTCTCGCTGCTCGCGGGCCGCATCGAGCCGGACTCCGGCCGGGTCACCCGGCGGCGCGACGTGACGGTCGGGATGCTCGACCAGCGCGATGACCTGCCGGACGCGCTCACCGTCGGGCGCGCCATCGTCGGCGACCGCGACGAGCACACCTGGGCCGGCGACCCCCGCGTGCGCGACGTGCTGGCCGGGCTGGTCGCCGACGTCCCGTGGGATGCCACGATCGCCGAGCTCTCGGGCGGCCAGCGCCGGCGGGTGGCGCTCGCGGCCCTCCTCGTGCACGATCATGACATCCTGTTCCTGGACGAGCCGACCAACCACCTCGACATCGAGGGCGTCGCGTGGCTCGCGACCCACCTGAAGCGGCGCTGGCCGTCCGGCTCCGGGGCGCTCGTGGTCGTGACGCACGACCGCTGGTTCCTGGACGAGGTGTCGACCGCGACCTGGGAGGTCCACGACGGAATCGTGGAGCCGTTCGAGGGCGGCTATGCGGCCTACATCCTGCAGCGCGTCGAGCGCGACCGGATGGCCGCGGTCGCGGAGACCAAGCGGCAGAACCTGATGCGCAAGGAGCTGGCCTGGCTGCGCCGCGGGGCGCCGGCGCGCACCTCCAAGCCGAAGTTCCGGATGGACGCCGCGGCCGCCCTGATCGACGACGAGCCCGCCCCGCGCGACACCGTCGAGCTCACCAAGCTCGCCACCGCCCGCCTCGGCAAGGACGTGGTCGACCTCATCGACGTCACCGTCGAGTTCCCGCCCAAGACCGTGCTGCGCGACGTGGAGTGGCGCATCGCCCCCGGCGAGCGCACCGGCATCCTCGGGATCAACGGCGCGGGCAAGTCCACGCTGCTCGGCCTCGTCGCCGGGACGGTCGAGCCGACCGCCGGGCGGGTCAAGCGCGGCAAGACCGTCAAGATCGCGACGCTCACCCAGCAGCTCGACGAGCTGGACGCTGTGCGCGACCAGCGGGTCAGCGCCGTCGTCGCCGACAAGCGCACCACGTATCTGGCCGGCGGCAAGGAGATCTCGCCCGGCCAGATGCTGGAGCGCCTCGGCTTCACGAACGCCCAGCTGTCCACCCCGGTCAAGGACCTCTCCGGCGGCCAGAAGCGCCGCCTCCAGCTCCTGCTGATCCTGCTGGACGAGCCGAACGTGCTCATCCTGGACGAGCCGACCAACGACCTCGACACCGACATGCTGGCCGCGATGGAGGACCTCCTCGACGGCTGGCCCGGCACGCTGCTGGTCGTCTCGCACGACCGCTATCTGGTGGAGCGGGTCACCGACCAGCAGTACGCGGTGCTCGACGGGGCGTTCCGGCACCTGCCGGGCGGTGTGGACGAGTACCTGCGGCTGCGCAGGGAGCGGAGCGCGGCGCCGGCCACCGCGGCCGCTGCCCCTGCGCCTTCTGCCACGGCTTCCCCGGCCCTGTCCGGCGCCGCTCTGCGCGCGGCCGAGAAGGAGCTCTCCGCGATCGACCGCCGCCTGGCGAAACTGTCCGGCCAGGTGGCCGCCCACCACGAGTCGATCGCCCGCCACGACCAGAGCGACTACGTCGGCCTGGGCCGCCTCACGGAGGAGCTGCGCACCCTGGAGGGCGAGATCGCCGACCAGGAGACCCGCTGGCTGGAGCTGAGCGAGCACCTCGAGGGCTGACCCGCCGGTCCCTGGCGTGGCGGCGGCGCGAACGGAGGAGGTGCGCGGCGGAGGCGGTCCGGGCTCCTCCGTTAGGTGACGTCGGCCGGCGTGGCGGGGCCGATGTCCTCCGCTGCGAACAGCTCCATGCGGACGTTGTAGTAGGCGTCGGTCGGGCCCAGGCGGCGCATGCCGATCCGCTCGCAGACGCGCTGCGAAGCGGCGTTGTCGGGGTAGGTGACCGCGATCACCCGCGGGAGGTCGACGAGCGCGGCGGCGAGGAGTGTGCCGGCGGCCTCCGCCGCGTAGCCGTGGCCCCAGTGGTCGGGGTGGAAGTGCCAGCCGATCTCGGTGTCGCCGGAGGGCCGCAGCGGCTCGGGACCGGAGGCCGGGATGGGCTGCAGCATCACCGTGCCGACCTGCGTCCCGTCGGCAAGCTCCACCACGCGGAACGCGCGCACGTCGTCCTCCAGCGCGCGCAGCCGGGCGATGCGCCGCACGGCCTCCACCCGCTCCGTCAGGACGGCGGGCGCGCGGCCGAGGAACCGCGCCACCTCCCACCGGGAGTACAAGTCGAATGCGAAGTCCGCGTCGTCCTCGCGCCACGGGCGCAGTGACAGCCGGTCGGTCGCGAGCTCGGTCGGGATGTGCACCCGCATCACCATAGCGCCGGTTCGCGCGCGGTTAGACTCGCGGCATGCCGACCCACAACGTCGTGAAGGAGGCCGTCGTGAAGGAGGCCGTCGTGAACCAGGCCGCGCCCGTCCTCAACCAGGCGCCGCCGCGCGTGGACCTGGACGAGTTCGCCGCGAACCTCCCGCTGCGGGAAGCCGTGGAGCGTTACGACGCCGACTGGGCGGTCTCCGACCTCGGCGCCGTCGGCCGGCTGGTCGGGTCGGCGGAGTTCCAGGCCGACGCCGAGCGGGCGAACGTGCGCGAACCGCAGTTGCGGACGTTCGACCGGTGGGGCTCCCGCATCGACGAGGTCGACTACGACGAGAGCTACCACCGGGTGATCCGGGAGGCCGTGGCCGCGGGAGCGCACACCTCCGCGTGGGCCGAGCCGCGCCCCGGTGCGAACGTCGCCCGTGCAGCGACTTTCATGCTGTTCGCCCAGGTCGAGCCGGGGCACGCCTGCCCCGTGTCCATGTCGCACGCGGCGGTGCCCGCGCTCGCCGCCTCCCCGGAGCTCGCCGCCGAGTGGGTGCCGCGGCTGCTGTCGCGGGAGTACGACGGGCGGCTGGGCGCAGGAAAGCCGTCGGCCCTGTTCGGAATGGCGATGACCGAGAAGCAGGGCGGCTCGGATGTGCGCGCCAACACCACGCGCGCGCTCGCCGACGGCGACGGGCGCTGGCTGCTGAGCGGCCACAAGTGGTTCTGCTCCGCGCCGATGTCGGACGCCTTCCTCGTGCTCGCCCAGGCGGCGGGCGGGCTCAGCTGCTTCCTGGTGCCGCGGGTGCTGGAGGACGGCACGCGCAACGTCTTCCTGATCCAGCGGCTGAAGGACAAGCTCGGCAACCGCTCGAACGCCTCCAGCGAGGTGGAGTTCGCCGACACGGTCGGCTACCTCCTGGGCGAGGAGGGCCGGGGCGTGCGCACCATCCTGGAGATGGTGAACCGCACCCGCCTGGACTGCGTGCTCGGCAGCGCGGCTGGGATGCGGCAGGCCGTCGCCGAAGCGGCCTGGCACGTCCGGCACCGCGCGGCGTTCGGCCGCCGGCTGGTCGAGCAGCCCGCGATGACGGCCGTGCTCGCCGACCTGGCGCTCGAGTCCGAGGCGGCAACGGCGGTCGCGCTGCGGCTCGCCCGTGCGCACGACGACGACGCGTCGGAGGCCGAGGTCGCCTTCCGGCGACTGGCCACCGCGGTGAGCAAGTACTGGGTCTGCAAGCGCGGCCCGGGGCACGCCTACGAGGCGATGGAGTGCCTGGGCGGCAACGGGTACACCGAGGCGTTCCCGCTGGCCCGGCGCTATCGGGAGCAGCCGGTGATGGCCATCTGGGAGGGCTCCGGCAACGTGATCGCACTGGACGTGCTCCGCGCCCTCGGCCGGGAGGCCGCGAGCGCGGCGGCGTTCGACGCCGAGCTCGCGGCGGCGCGCGGCTCGTACGCCGCGTACGACGCGCACCACGACCGGCTGCGCCGCACGGTCGCGGAGACCGCGGAGGGCGCGGAGGAGTCGTCGGCGCGCCGCATCGTGGCTGCTCTCGCGGTGGCGTTGCAGGCGTCGCTGCTCATCCGGCACGCGCCGCCCGCGGTGGCCGACGCGTTCGTCGCGGCGCGCCTCGGCCCGGACCGCGGCTCCCTCTACGGGGAGCTCCCGTCCGGCCTCGACCTCGCCGCTCTCACCGCGCGCGCCTGACCGGCTACTGCACCTCTCGCGCTACTCGCCGGCCCCCGACGCCGCCGGCTCGTCCGCGTCGAGCGGGATGGTCGCCGGGGCCGCAGGCGAGGCGGCCACGGCCGGCGCCGCGCCGATCGCCCGGTAGAACTCGCCGACGGCCTTGCGGTTGTACCCGGCCCAGTCGAACGCGCTCTCCGGGACCTCGTGGCGCAGGAACGTCCGCATCCCGTCCGCCACGCCGTCCACCGACTGCGGGACGACCAGGCCGCTCCCCGCCGGGAGGGCGTTCTTCGCCGACGCGAACTCCACGGTCACGATCGGGAGCCCCAGGACGAGCGCCTCGAGGATGACCATCGGCTGGCCCTCGTAGTCGCTCGACAGCACGAAGCAGTCCGCCTTCGCCATGATGGCGTGCGGGTTGCGCTGCATCCCGGTCAGGAAGACCGAGCCCTGCAGCCCGAGCTCGTCGACCACACCCTCCAAGTGGGCCTGGAGCGGGCCGGAGCCGACGATGACCAGCCGGGTCTGCGGGTTCTCGGCGTGCACCTGCGCGAACGCCCGGATGAGGCGCTCCTGGTTCTTCTCGGGCGAGAGCCGGCCGACGTTGACGAAGGTCGAGACGCCTCCCGACGGCGCGAGCAGCGCCTCGGCCCAGTCGGGGATGCTGCCGGTCTCCTCGTCGAAGGTCAGCACGTGGAGGTCGCCCTGCGCGTTCTCGAGGATGTGCTCGGCGTCCACGGTGTTGAGCGCCGAGCGGAACTTCTCCGCCGGTGCGAACTCCGCCAGGGACGCCCGGTTCACCTCGGAGAGCGTGGGGGAGACCGACACCAGGTGGTCGTACTGCGCGTACAGGGTGAAGAGCTGGGTGAGCGAGTGCAGCATCCGCTTCTCGCCGTTCACCTCGCGGTGGGCGTCGGCGGCGAGGTCGTTGTGCAGCCAGATCGCGCGCTGCGCCTCGGGCGAGTGCAGGAGCAGGATCGCCCAGAACGGGCCGTACCCGGAGAAGTCCACCACATAGTCGAAGCGGCTGTCGCCGAAGCAGCGGTACCACTCGTCGTTCCACAGCTCGTTCTGGGCCGGCGTCTCGGCGTGCTGCGACGTGCGGCCGCGCCGGAAGTCGAGGTGCCGCGCCAGATGCCGCAGCTTCGCGCCGTTCATGCCGCCGACGCGCGGGAACTGCCGCACCGCCGGGTGGATCTGCTGCTGCTTGCCGATCACCGCCTGCGACCTGCTCTGCGCGAAGAACGCGGACACGTCGTAGCGTTCGTGGTCGATGTTGTTGAGCAGGTTGAGTGCGGAGGTCGTGATGCCGTTCGGGCGCATCCCGCCCAGGTACAGCAGGATCTTCTCGCGGCCGTCGTCGTCGAGCGACGTGCGCAGCCGGTAGCCGTCGCGCACGCCCCGGAACACGATGTCGACGACCCGCTCGGCGGCCGAGCCGTCGTCGAACGGGGTGAACCGGCGTTGCATGTCGAGGTAGCGGTCGCGCGCGTCGGCGGGCACCCGGTCGCCGTCCTCGGCCACCGCGGCGAGGGCGTCGCCGAGCTCGCGGGCGGACATGAGCACCGGACCCGGCCACTCCTCCGGCTCGAAGTAGAGGCCGCGCGTTCCGGCGTAGTCGGCGAGGTCGGGCGTGAAGAACAGGATCGGCCGGCCGGTGCGCAGGAAGTCGAAGAAGATGCTGGAGTAGTCGGACACCAGGATGTCGGTGGCCCCGAGCACGAGGTTGGTCGGGATCTCGTTGGGCACGAGCATCCGGGCGAGCTCCGGCCGGTCTGCGGCCAGCGCGTGCACGCTCTGGTGGGTCTTGACGAGCACGGCGTACCGGCTCGTGTCGATGCGCTCCTCCACCTGGGCGATGTGGGCCAGCATGGCGTCGAGGTCGTCCTCGGGGCGCCCGAAGACCTGGCCCTTCCAGGTCGGCGCGTACAGCACGATCTTGCGGTCGCCGAGCGGGATGCCGGACGCGATCAGCCGCCGGCGGACGTCGTCGCGCTGCGCCTCGTCCAGGAACTGGCGGTCGAGGCGCGGGTAGCCCTCCTCGACGATGGTGCCGCGGAAGATGCCGTCGAGCTTGTAGCCGGTGCGGTACATCTGGTCGGTCATGAACTCGCTGGTCGACAGCAGGTAGTCCGCCTGGACGAAGTTGCGCACGATGTTCGCCGTCGCGAGTGCGCCGTCCTCGATGTCGTAGCCCATCCGCTTGAGCGGCGTGCCGTGCCAGGTGTTGAGGTACACCTGCCCCGGCCGCTTCGAGAAGTCGTAGGGGAACGTCGCGTTGTTCACCAGGTACTGGCTGGTCGCGAGCGCCCGGTAGTAGGCGGAGGAGCCGTAGCGCACGAACGTGACGCGCGGGTCGTCGGCGAACTCCTCGACGGCCGCGCGGTACTGGTGGAGGTCGGACAGCGCCCAGATGTGGGTGAGGTGCTTCAGGTCGGGCGCGGCCAGCAGCTGCCGGAACAGCGCCTCCGGGTTGTCGAGCATCCCGTTGCCGGAGAACGACTCGTAGAAGACGGAGCCGAGGACGAGGGGCTGCCGCCGCCAGTGCGCGTGGATCTCGAAGCGGGCTGCGCGCTTCACACGGGAGGGGAGGCGCTTCAGGGAAAGTCTCATCGGCGACGAGTTTATGAGAGCGGGATAACAGTCACCTGAGAAGGCGGGTAGGGAGCGCCGTGAGCGCGGCGGCTCACGCGCCCGCGTCGAACCCCAGGCTGAGCTTGCGCAGCAGTCCGGCCAGCCGCTCCTGCTCGACCGGGGACAGCGCCTCGAGCAGGTCGGCCTCCGCGTCCACCAGCCGCGTGATCGCCGCGTCCACCCTGGCCAGCCCCTGCGTGGTCATCTGCACCAGGATGCCGCGGCCGTCGTTCGGGTCGGTGCGGCGCTCGACCAGGCCGCGCGCCACGAGCCGGTCGATCCGGTTCGTCATCGTGCCGGACGAGACCAGGGTCTGCTGGAGGAGGGACTTGGGGCTGAGCTGGAACGGCGAGCCGGCGCGGCGCAGCGCGGAGAGCACGTCGAACTCCCACGAGTCGAGGTCGGAGCGCTCGAAAGCGCCTCGCCTGGCGCGGTCGAGGTGGCGCGAGAGCCGGTCGACGCGGGAGAGCACCTGCAGCGGCGCGAAGTCGAGGTCGGGCCGCTCGCGCAGCCAGGCGCCGACGATGCGGTCGACCTCGTCGCGCGCACCAGCGCGCGTGCCGCCGTCGTTCGCCTCCGCCATCCCTCCATGCTATTGGCCGGACGGCCCGTCCGGCGGCAGCGCGGACCGAGTCTGGCAGACTGTCTGTGCGCGTTGCGCGATCCGCCTTGGTGTAATGGCAGCACGACAGCCTTTGGAGCTGTGAGGTCCAGGTTCGAGTCCTGGAGGCGGAGCGACGTCCCGACCCGACAGCCGCACGAAACTCATCGCATCCGGAGCATCATGACCGATCAGAATCTCGCCATCGTCGTCCTCGCCGCGGGCCAGGGCACGCGGATGAAGTCCGCCACCCCCAAGCTGCTGCACCCGCTGGGCGGCATCCCCGTCATCGGCCACGTCCTCGCGACCGCACGCGACCTCGACGCCGCCCGCGTGGTCGCGGTGGTGCGGCACGAGCGCGAGCGGCTGGCCGAGGTGATCTCGGCCGACCTCCCCGACGCGGTCATCGTCGACCAGGACGAGGTCCCCGGCACGGGCCGTGCCGTCGAGCAGGCCATCGCCGCCCTCCCCGAGGGCTTCACGGGCGACGTGCTCGTGGTCAACGGCGACGTGCCGCTGCTCGACGCGGGCACCCTGCGCGAGCTGGTCGCGGCACACCGCGCAGGCGGGGCCGCCGCGACGATCCTCTCGTCGTTCCCGGCCGATGCCACCGGCTACGGACGCATCGTCCGCACGCCCGAGGGCCACCTCGACCGCATCGTGGAGCACAAGGACGCCACGGAGGCCGAGCGCGCGATCGGCGAGATCAACGCGGGCATCTACGTCTTCGGCGCCGCGGCCCTGCGCGACATGCTCGCCAACCTGACCACCGACAACGCCCAGGGCGAGAAGTACATCACCGATGTCATCGGCCTGCTTCGGGAGGCCGGCTTCGACGTCGACGCGCTGCCCGTCGCGGAGTCCTGGCTGGTCGACGGCATCAACGACCGCGCCCAGCTCAGCGAGGCCGCCGCCCGGCTCAACGCGCTGCTCGTGCGCACCTGGCAGCTCGCCGGCGTCACCGTGCAGGACCCGGCGACGACGTGGATCGACGTGAAAGTGACCCTCGAGCCGGACGTCACGATCCTCCCCGGCACGCAGCTCTGCGGGGCGACCGTCGTGCGCTCCGGCGCGACGATCGGCCCGGACACGACGCTGGTCGACACGGAGGTGGGGGTCGGCGCGACCGTCAAGCGCACCGACGCGACCCTCGCGGTCATCGGCGACGGCGCGACGGTCGGCCCGTTCTCCTACCTCCGCCCCGGCACGGTCCTCGGCGCGAACGGCAAGATCGGCACCTTCTCCGAGACCAAGAACGCGGTCATCGGCGAGGGCACCAAGCTCGCCCACTTCAACTACGTCGGCGACGCCGAGGTGGGGGAGAAGGGCAACCTCGGCGCGGGGGTCATCACCGCCAACTACGACGGGGTGAACAAGCACCGGACGGTCATCGGCTCGCATGTGCGGATCAGCACGAACACCGTGCTCGTCGCGCCCGTTAGGATGGGTGACGGAGCGTACACCGGTGCGGGAACGGTCGTCCGGAAGGACGTTCCGGCTGGGGCGCTCGCCATCACTGTCGCGCCACAGCGCAACATCGAAGGCTGGGTCGCCGAGAAGCGGCCGGGCACCGAAGCCGCGCGCGCCGCTGAACAGAGCGGGGCGGCGCAAGAGAGCGGAGAGTAAGTGTCAGGGATCACTGCGACCGGCCAGAAACGACTCGTTCTGATCTCGGGGCGTGCCCATCCCGAGCTCGCCGTGCAGATCGCCGAGCACCTCGGCAGTGAGCTGGTGCCCACCGACGCCCGCACCTTCGCGAACGGCGAGATCTACGCCCGGTTCGACGAGAGCGTGCGCGGGTCGGACGCGTTCGTGATCCAGTCGCACACCTCCCCGATCAACGAGTGGCTCATGGAGCAGCTCATCATGGTGGACGCGCTGAAGCGCGCCTCCGCCAAGCGCATCACCGTCGTCGCGCCCTTCTACCCGTACGCCCGCCAGGACAAGAAGGGCCGCGGCCGCGAGCCGATCTCGGCCCGCCTGGTCGCGGACCTGTTCAAGGCCGCCGGCGCCGACCGGATCATGTCGATCGACCTGCACGCCGCCCAGATCCAGGGCTTCTTCGACGGCCCGGTCGACCACCTCTTCGCCATGCCCGTGCTGCTGGAGCACATGCGGCGCGAACTCGACCCGTCGACACTGACGGTCGTCTCGCCCGACATGGGCCGGGTGCGCGTCGCCGACATCTGGAGCGACAAGCTCGGCGTCCCGCTGGCGATCATCCACAAGCGCCGCGACCCGCTGGTGCCCAACCAGGTCTCGGTGCACGAGATCGTCGGCGATGTGAACGGCCGCGTCTGCCTCCTGGTCGACGACCTGATCGACACCGGTCGCACGATCGTGAAGGCCGCGGAGGCGCTGAAGGCCGCCGGCGCGATCGGCGTCGTGGTGGCGGCGACCCACGCCGTGTTCAGCGACCCGGCCGTCGAGCTTCTGCAGTCGGAGGCGATCGACTCCGTCGTCGTCACGGACACGCTGCCGCTGCCCGCGCACAAGCGCTGGGACGGACTCACCGTGCTGCCGATCGCGCCGCTGCTGGCGAACGCGATCCGCGAGGTCTTCACCGACGGCTCGGTGACCTCCATGTTCGACGGCGCCGCCTGACCCACCCGGTCCTTCCACCGAGGGGCACGTCGTTGTCACTTTTCGCACCGAAAAGCGACAACAACGTGCCCCTCGGCGGTGTTATGGGAGGGCGTGCGGGGCTGAGGGGATGAGGCCGAGGGGGGCGACGAAGGTCGCGTCGCCCTCGGTGTTCAGCGCGTAGCACTGCCATCCCGGGCCGGCGGGCGCGAACAGCTCGAAGCGGGCCGAGGAGTCGACCGAGTCCGGCTGGTAGTGCCGCGCGTACACCTGGCAGGTGTAGTTCGCGGTGTCGGTCTGGATGCTGATCGTCAGCATGATCCCCGGCAGCAGCAAGGCGGCGACCGCCACGACGACGAACACGCGTGTCGCGATGACCCGGCGCCGTCCGCGCAGCGGCCGATCCGACGGGTCGTACTCCGCCAGCTCCGGGTGATCCTCGAACGTCACGTTTACGAGTCTGAAGCGCGCGTCCCGCGAATGCAACACACGACGAAGGGCACGTCGTTGTCACTTCCGAGGGCGGAAAGCGACAACGACGTGCCCTTCGGCGATGGCGTCAGTGCGAGGAGCCCTCGGACTCGATCTCGCTGCGGTCGCCCGACCACAGGGTGTGGAAGGTGCCGTCCTTGTCGACGCGCTTGTAGGTGTGCGCGCCGAAGAAGTCGCGCTGGCCCTGGACGAGCGCGGCGGGCAGGTGGGTGGTGGCGAGCGAGTCGTAGTACGACAGCGCGGAGCCGAAGCCGGGCACCGGGACGCCGTTGAGGGCGGCGGTGGCGACGATGCGACGCCAGGCGGCCTCGCCCTCGCGGACGGCGTCGGCGAAGTACGGCGCCTCCAGCAGTGTGGCGATGTCCGGGTTCTCGTCGTAGGCGTCGGCGATGCGGTTGAGGAACTGGGCGCGGATGATGCAGCCGCCGCGCCAGATCTTGGCGACCTTGTCCTTGTTGATGTGCCAGCCGTACTTCTCGGCGCCGGCGATGATCGCGTCGAAGCCCTGCGCGTACGCGACGACCTTGGACGCATAGAGCGCCTTGGAGACGTCGTCGGCGAACGCGGCGACGTCGTCGGCCTTCTGCACCTCGGGACGGGAGGTGATGGTCGCCTGCACGGCGGCGCGCTGCGCCGGCTTGGAGGACACCGCGCGGGCGAACACGGCTTCGGCGATGCCGCCGACCGGGATGCCCAGGTCGAGGGCGTTCTGCACGGTCCAGACGCCGGTGCCCTTGGAGCCGGCCTGGTCGAGGACGATGTCCACGAACGGCTTGCCGGTCTCCGCGTCCACCTGGCGCAGCACCTCGGCGGTGATCTCGATCAGGTAGGACTCCAGGTAGCCGTTGTTCCACTCGGCGAACACGTCCGCGATCTGCGCCGGCGTCAGGCCGCCGATCGTGCGGAGCAGGTCGTAGGCCTCGGCGATGAGCTGCATGTCGGCGTACTCGATGCCGTTGTGGATCATCTTCACGAAGTGGCCGGCGCCGTCGGTGCCGACGTGGGTCACACACGGCTCGCCCTCGGCGACCGCGGCGATCGACGCGAGGATCGGGCCGAGGGTCTCGTACGACTCCGCCGACCCGCCGGGCATGATCGACGGGCCGTTGAGTGCGCCCTCCTCACCGCCGGAGATGCCGGCGCCGACGAAGTGGATGCCGGTCGGGGCGATGCGCTTCTCGCGCTCGATGGTGTCGTGGAAGTTCGCGTTGCCGCCGTCGACGATGATGTCGCCCGGCTCGAAACGCTCCACCAGCTGGTCGATCACGGCGTCGGTGCCGCGGCCGGCCTGAACCATGATGATGGCGGTGCGCGGCTTGGAGAGCGACGCGACGAACTCGTCGATCTGCTCCGACGACACGAACCCGGCCTCCGGGTGGGCGTCCACCAGCTCCTCGGTGCGTGCGTAGGTCCGGTTGAAGACGGCGACGGTGTTGCCCTCGCGCGATGCGAGGTTGCGGGCCAGGTTCGACCCCATCACAGCCAGACCGACGACTCCGATATTGGCCGTTGGGTGGTTCTCGGGCACGGAGGACTCCTTCGTTGAGACGGTTTGGTTCCAGCGTAGCCGTCCGTCGACACTGTGATTCGTTGTATGACGCACAGCGCCCGGTCGGACCTGTGAGGTCTCAGCCGAGCCGGAACGTCGCGCGCGGAATGTCGTCCACGAGCCGGCGCGCGAGCGTGAACGCGTCCTCCTCGGCGAGCTGGTGCGTGACGACGAGGGAGGCCAGGAACGAGGCGTCCACCCGCCGGGACATGTCGTGCCGGGCCGGGATCGAGCAGAACGCCCGGGTGTCGTCGATGAATCCGCTGGTCTTGGTGAAGCCCGCACTGTCGGTGATCGCGCGTCGGTAGCGGAGGATCGCCGCCGGGGTGTCGAGGAACCACCACGGCGCCCCGGCGTAGACGGACGGGTAGAAGCCGGCCAGCGGGGCGATCTCGCGCGAGAACGTGGTCTCGTCCACCGTGAACAGCACCAGCCGGAAGACCGGGTTCGTGCCGAAGTCGCGCAGGATCGGCGTGAGCGGCTCGGTGAATGACCCGACGGCGGGCAGGTCGTGCCCGGTGTCGGGACCGTACGCGTCGAACGTCGGCCGGTGGTGGTTGCGGTGCACGCCGGGGTGCAGCTGCATGACCAGGCCGTCGTCGGCCGCCAGCTCGGCCAGGCGGTAGAGCAGGTTGCGCCGGTAGGCGACGGCCTCGGCGGCGGTGAGCGAGCCGTCGAGCGCGGCGCGGTGGATGCGGGAGGCCTCCGCCTCGGCCAGCGGCTCGCTGCCCGTGTCGATGACGCCGGTGTCGGTCGCGGTGCCCCCCGCGGCGGCGAACGCGGCGCGCCGGACGCGGAGGGCGTCCAGCAGGCCGCGGTAGCTCGACGTGTCGACGTCCGCGCGCGCGGCGAGGCGGTCGAGCCGCTGCGCCCAGCCGGGCTCGTCGGGGTGCATGTACCGGTCGGCGCGGAACGTCGGGACGACCCGCCCGGTGAAGGTCGGGTCGGCGGCGAGGCGGGCGTGCGCCTCCAGATCGTCCGCCGGGTCGTCGGTGGTCGCGAGGACCGCGATGCGGAACCGGTCGAACAGGGCGCGCGGGCGGAACCCGGGCGATGCGAGCGTGGCCGACAGCTGGTCGTAGAGCACGTCGGCGTTCCGCGCGGAGGGCTGCTCGGTCAGCCCGAAGACCTCGCTGAACTCCGACTCGAACCAGAACCGCACGGGCGTGCCGAGGAAGGCGTCCCAGTGCTCGCAGAGGGTCCGCCAGATCGAGCGTCCGGAGGCGGGCGAGGGCACGCCGTCGCGGGCGAGCCCGAGCTCGCCGAGCGGAACGCCGACGGCGTGCAGCATCCGCGTCACGTAGTGGTCGGGGGTGATCAGCAACGCCGCCGGGTCGGGGAAGGGCTCGTCGTCGGCCAGCAGGGCGGCGGGCACGTGACCGTGCGGGGAGTAGATGGGGGCGTCGGCCACGGCGGCGTGCAGCCGCCTGGCCAGGTCGCGCTCGGCGGGGTCGGCGGGGAAGAGCCGGTCGGGGTGCGGGGCGAGCGCGGTCATCCGCGTCCTTTCGTGGGTGTGTGCGCGAGGGGCGCCGGGCCGGTCGAGTCCCGGACCGTCAGGTGGGTGGGGAGCGTCGCCGCCTGCCGGCTGACCGGGGCGGCGCTCTCGTCGAGCCGCGCGAGCAGCATGGCGACGGCGGTGCGGCCCGCCTGCTCGATCGGCGCGGTCAGCGTCGTCAGGGGCGGGTTGCAGAAGTCGGCGCCGAAGATGTCGTCGCAGCCGACGAGCGAGACGTCGTCGGGCACGCGGACCCCGCGTTCGCGGAAGCGGGCCAGCATCCCGATCGCGAGGAGGTCGTTGAACGCGATGCACGCCGTCGCCCCCGCGTGCAGGACGGCGTCCGCGGCGGCCGCGCCGGCGTACTGGCGCGGCGCGAACGGGCCGACGCGCAGGGCCTCGACGCCGTAGCGCTCCGCCGTCCGGACCAGCGCGCGCCAGCGGCGCTCGTTCGACCAGGAGGTCTCCGGCCCCGACGCGTAGACGATCGAGCGGTGACCGAGCGACGCCAGGTGCCCGACCGCCTGCTCGACGCCGTTGGGGGTGTCGATGAACACGTTGGCGACCCCGCGGGTCTGCCGGTTGATCGCGACCAGGGGCACCTCGGCTGCCAGGGCGGTCAGGCGCCGGTCGGTGAGGCGGGAGGCGGCCAGGATCGCGCCGTCGAACGACGGGCGCAGCTTGTGCAGCATCCCGTCCTCCAGGTCGTCGGACTCCTCGGTGTCGACCAGCAGCTGGGTGTAGCCGGCGGCCTTCAGCTGCTGCTGCGTGCCGCGGATGATGCCGAAGTAGAACGGGTTGGTGACGTCGGAGACCAGCACCGCGATGCACCGGGTGCGACCGCTGGTGAGCGCCCGCGCCTGCGAGTTCGGGATGTAGTTGAGCTCCCGCGCAGCGCGCTCGATCCGCTCGCGCGTGACGGCGTTGACCCGGCCGGGATTGGCGAGCGCACGGGAGGCGGTCGAGGTGGCGACGCCGCTCGCTGCGGCCACGTCGGCGAGGGTGGCCGGGCGGTCCGTGCCGTCGGGATACCCGCGAAGCTGAGGGCTCATGCGCCCATCACAGCACACCGTGGCAATTTTTGGCAAACGGTTGCAGCAACGATTGCCGCCTCCCTAGGCTCGGCCGCAGCCCTCCGGCGTGTACCGCATCCGAGGGGGCTGGATCCACCGATCACCGTCCTCAAAGGAGAGTCACACGATGAGATCACGTTTCGCGTTCGCCGCAATCGCGGGAATCGCCGCCGCAGGGCTGGTCCTGACCGGCTGCTCCGGCGCCGCAGGCAGCGGCAGCGGCAGCACCGCCGGCAGCGGAAAGGTCGACGGCCACGGCAAGACGCTGGACGTCATGATCGCCGCGAACGCGCTGTACCCCACCGAGCAGCAGCAGTGGTTCAAGGACGTCTCGGCCCAGTTCCAGAAGGAGACCGGGGCCACCGTCAACTTCGAGACGTTCGCCTCCGCGAACGACGAGCTGACCAAGATCCAGACCTCGGTCCTCAGCGGGCAGGGTCCCGACATCTACGACCTGGGCACGACCTTCACGCCGACGGCGTACTCGACGGGCGCGTTCGTGAAGCTGAGCGACGCGGACTGGGCCAAGGTCGGCGGACGCGACCGGTTCGTGCCGGCCACCCTCGGCATCTCCGGTCCGGACAAGTCCAACGAGGTCGGCATCCCGTTCCTCAGCCGTCCCTTCGTGCTGGCGTACAACAAGGACCTGCTGAAGGCCGCCGGCATCGACAAGCCGGCCGACACCTGGGACGGGCTGGCCGAGCAGGCCAAGAAGCTCACCTCGGGCGACGTGCACGGCATGGCGGTCGCCTACGCCGACAGCTTCGACCCGTGGAAGTTCGTCTGGGCCATGGCGATGCAGCAGGGCAACACCATCCTCGACGTGAAGTCCAAGAAGGCGACCATCGACGACGACGCCGTCAAGAAGGCCTACGAGACCTACTTCGGCTGGCTCACCGACGACAAGGTCGTCGACCCCGCCGCGATCGGGTGGAAGAACGCCCAGGCCGTCGCCGCGTTCGCCAGCGGCAAGGCCGCGTTCCTGCCGATGGTCTCCTCGTCGTCGCAGGTCTCGCTCGACAAGTCGCCGGTGGCGGGCAAGTACGCCTACGCCGTGATGCCGACCGTCCCGCCGGGAGCCACCAAGCTCCCGTCCGACGGCAAGGCCGCCGCCACGATCATCTCGGGCGACAACATGGTGGTCGCCAAGTACTCCAAGAACCAGGATCTGGCCTTCGCCCTGGTCAAGATGCTCACCAGCACCGACAACCAGGTGAAGTACACCAAGACGTTCGGCGACCTGCCCACCAACGCCGACGCGGCGAAGCAGATCGAGCAGGGCAACGACCTGATCACGCCCATCCTGGAGGCCGGCACCAAGGCCTACGGCACGCCGTTCACCGGAGCGTGGGGCGACACGCAGCTCGCGCTCGTGAACGTCGTGGTGCAGTCCATCCCCGGCCTGTCCGCGGGCAAGGTCTCCTCGTCAGACCTCGAAGCGAAGCTCAAGGCGGCGCAGGAGACTGCGCAGAACTCGCTGAACAAGGCGAAGTGACGCGGAGCCCCTGATGTCGAACTCAACGATGACCCCGCCCGCGGGCGTGGTCACGACGGGCGCGTCGCCCGCGGGGTCCGCCCCCGCGGGCGGCCGCCCGGGCCGCCGCCGCCGCGGCGAGCGCAACCGGCCGCTGTGGATGCTGCTGCCCGGCGGCATCCTGATGCTGCTGATCATCGTGGTGCCGCTCGTCGTCGCCGTGCTGATGTCCACGCTCGACCTCGACCAGTACACGCTGCAGAGCTGGTTGCAGGCGCCGTTCATCGGCCTCGGCAACTACGTCGAGGCGATCACCGCCTCGCCGCTGCTGCGCTCGATCGGGATCAGCGTCTCGTTCGCCGTGATCGCGGCGGTGGTGACCATGCCGATCGGGCTGGCCGCCGCCCTCGCCACGCAGAACCGGTTCCGGGGCCGCGCCCTGGTGCGGTCGCTGTTCCTCATCCCTTACGTGCTGCCCGCATTCGTGGTCGGCACGCTGTGGCGCACGATGCTGCAGCCGGGCGGCGTGGTCGACAGCATGCTCGGCGCGGTGGGCATCCACAGCGGGCTCTGGCTGAACGGCCCGCTCAGCTACTGGTCGCTGATCATCGTGCAGATCTGGACGTCGTGGCCGTTCTTCTACCTGCTCGTGCTCGCCGGCCTCCAGTCGGTCGACCACGAGGTCCACGAGGCCGCGGCGATCGACGGCGCCACCTGGTGGATCAAGCTGCGCTACGTGGTGCTGCCGTACCTGCGCGGGCCGATCCTGCTCGCGCTCATCATCGCGTTCCTGCACAACATCAACGCGTTCACGCTGCCGTTCGTGCTGTTCGGCGTGCCGGCGCCGCAGGACGTGGAGGTCCTGCCGGTCGTCACCTACATGACCAGCTTCCAGAGCTTCCGCTTCGGGCTCAGCGCGGCGATGGCGATCTGCTCGCTGATCCTGATCGCCATCCCGCTGTTCGTCTACCTGCGGGCCGTGAAGCTCGACTCCGGAGAGGAGGAGCAGCGATGAGCACGGAGACCCGCGCGCTGCACGCCGTGTCGGCGCCGAGATCGGCCCGCGCGTTGCGACCATCCGGAGGCCCGTCGGCCGACGTCACCCGGCTGCTGCCGCGTCCGCTGCTGGTCGCGATCATCGTGGTGCTGCTGATCGTGGTGCTCGGGCCGGTGCTGTACATGCTGTTCGCGTCGGTGAACTCGGATGTGTCGGTCGCGTCCGGCGCGTTCCTCCCGACCGAGCTGCACCTCGACAACTACCTCAAGGTCTGGAGCACGGTCGATCTCGGCACCGGGCTGATGAACAGCGTGATCATCTGCGGCGCCGTCGCGATCGTCTGCGCGTTCCTCGCCGTCGCCACGGCCTACGTGCTCGTGCGCTACGAGTTCCGCGGCCGGCTGACCTTCCTGCGCGGGCTGCTCGGCCTGCAGTCGATCCCCGGGACGCTCATGCTGTTGCCGGTGTTCGTGCTGTTCTCCTCGACGGCGTCGCTGCTCGGCGTCCAGATCATCGGCACGCGCTGGGCGGTGTTCATCACCTATCTCACCTTCGCGCTGCCGTTCTCGACCTGGGTGATGGTGACCTACCTCCGGGGCCTGCCGAAAGCGCTCGAGGAGGCGGCCCGGATCGACGGCGCGTCGTCGTGGCGCATCCTCACCCAGATCGTGGTGCCGCTGAGCTGGCCGGGGATCGTCGTCTCGGGGATCTTCGCGTTCCTGCTCGGCTGGAACGACGTGCTGTTCGCGTCGGTCCTCACCAGCCCGGAGTCGCGGACCGCGGCGGTGGCCCTGCAGGTCTTCGGAGCCACTCAAGAGGGTGGAGCGATCCCCCTGTATGGGCAGATGATGGCTGCGTCGCTGATCTGCGCCGTCCCCGTCGTCGTCCTGTACCTCGTTTTCCAGCGCTACCTGATCGGTGGCCTCACCAGCGGAGGAGTGAAGTAAGTGTCAGAGGTTTCTTGGGCCCTGTCCGGATTCGGCGACGAGATCGACCCCGACCCGGCGATCCAGGTCGCCGTCCTTCAGGCGCTCGGCGCCAACCACATCGAGGTGCGCAGCGCGTGGGGCGTCAACATCGTCGACCTCGACGACGCGCAGCTCGACGCGCTCGCGGGCATCCTCACCGGCCGCGGCATGCGCGTCTCGGCGATCGCGTCGCCGATCGGCAAGGTCGACGTCGCGCTGCCGGTCGAGCACGAAGTGGAGCGGCTGGGGCGCGCGATCGCCGCGGCGCAGCGCCTCGACGCCCGCTACATCCGGCTGTTCTCGTTCTATCGCGCCGAGGGCGTGCCGGTGGAAAGCATCCGCGACGACGTGCTGGTGCGCATGCGGGCCCTGGCCGACGCGGCCGAGGCGGCCGGGGTGGTGCTGCTGCACGAGAACGAGAAGGACATCTACGGCGACACCCCCGAGCGCTGCCTCGACATCGTCGAGTCGGTGGGCTCGCCCGCCCTCAGACTGGCCTGGGACAGCGCCAACTTCGTCCAGGTCGGCGTCGGCCGCCCGTTCGACCAGGGCTACGCGCTGCTGCGCCCGCACCTGGAGTACCTGCAGGTGAAGGACGCGCTGGCCGCGACCTCCGCGGTCACGCCGGCAGGGGAGGGCGACGGCCAGCTGCTGGAGACCCTCACCGCGCTGCGCGACGACGGCTACACCGGCTTCGCCTCCCTCGAACCCCACCTCACCGACGTCAACGCCCTCGGCGGCTTCTCGGGACCGGCGGCGTTCGGCGTCGCCGGCCGCGCCCTCCGCCGCCTGACCGACCGGATCGGAGTCACCCTCGCATGAGCATGGACAACACCCCCCTGCACGTCGCCATCGTCGGCTGCGGCATCATCGGCCTCAACCACGCCCGCGCGATCCTCCGGCATCCCGGGTTGCGGCTGTCGGCGCTCGTCGACGCGATCCCGGAGGCGGCGACCGCGCTCGCCGACCAGCTCTTCTCCGACTTCGGCGCCGACCGCATCCCGCAGTTCGGCTCGCTGTCCGCCGCGCTCGCCGGGGCGGACGTCGACCTGGTCGTCATCTGCACGCCGAGCGGCCTGCACGTCGTGCTCGCGGAGGAGGCGCTCGCCGCGGGGAAGCACGTCGTCATCGAGAAGCCGCTCGACGTGTCGCTGCCGCGCGCCCGCGACATCCTGGAGCTGTCGCGGCGCGCCGAGCAGGACGGCCTGGTGGTCTCGGTGATCAGCCAGCACCGGTTCGACCCGGCGTCGACGGTGGTCGCGGAGGCCGCCCACTCCGGCGCGTTCGGCCGGCTGACCAGCGGGCTCGCCTCCGTCGCCTGGTGGCGCAGCCAGGAGTACTACGACTCCGGCCAGTGGCGCGGCACCTGGGAGCTCGACGGCGGGGGAGCCGTGATGAACCAGGGCGTGCACACCGTCGACCTGCTGGTCTGGTTCCTCGGCCGGCCGGTCGAGATCGACGCCCGCACCGCGCTGCTCGCCCACGAGCGGGTCGAGGTGGAGGACATCGCCGTGGCGACGATCCGCTTCGAGTCGGGCGCGCTGGCGGTGCTGCACGCGACGACCGCGGCCTACCCCGGCTTGTCGGTGCGCCTCCAGGTGCACGGCGACCGCGGCTCGGCGATCATCGACGACGACCAGCTCGAGTACTTCGGGACGGTCGAGTCCGACGGCAACCGCGCCGCCGACCTCGTGCCGGCGAGCGAGCTGCGCGGCGGCGACCGCGGGCCGGACCAGTTCGTCGTCGGGCACCTCCGCCAGTACGAGGACATCGTGGCGGCGATCCGCGAGCGCCGTGCGCCAGGGGTGACCGTCGCCGACGCGTTCCTCTCGCTCGCCGTGGTGCGCGCGGTCTACCTGTCGGCCACGCTCGGCCGCCCGGTGCGGCTGGACGACGTGCTCGACGGCTCGCTCGACGACGTCGCCGTCTCGACGGGGGTGAACGCATGAAGTTCTCCGTGTTCACCGCCTCCACCCCGGACTGGACGCCCGAGCAGGCCGCCCGCACCATCGCCGCGCAGGGCTGGGACGGCATCGAGTGGCGCGTTGTCGACCAGCAGCCCGCGGACGAGCCGGGCTTCTGGGCGGGCAACCGCGCCACCTGGCCGCTGACCGGCCTGGAGGCGTCGCTGCCCGAGATCGCCCGACTGACCCGGGAGGCCGGGCTGGAGTTCTCCGGGCTCGGCGGCTACGCCGGCTGCGGCGACCACGCGAACGTCGACCGGATGCTCGCGGCGACCGCCGAGCTCGGCGCGCGACAGGTGCGCGTCACCATGCCCCGCACCGACCTCGGCGACTACCGCGAGCTTTTCGCCGCCGCGCGCGCGGACCTGGAACGCGCAGCCTCCGTCGCCGCATCGCTCGGCGTCAAGGCGCTGGTGGAGCTGCACCACGAGACAATCACGCCGTCGGCCTCGGCCGCGCTCCGGCTGCTGGACGGCCTCGACCCGGAGGCCGTCGGCGTCATCCACGACCTCGGCAACCTGCTGATCGAGGGCCAGGAGCGCACGCTGTCGGCCCTCCAGCTCCTCGGCCCCTACCTCGCGCACGTGCACGTCAAGAACGTCGCCTGGCTGCCGGGCGAGCCGGAGGCCGACGGCACGGTGCGCTGGCGGCACGAGTGGGCTCCGCTGCGCTCGGGCGCGGGAGACGTGGACGCGTACTTCCGCGCGCTGCACGAGTTCGGCTATGACGGGTGGGTGACCTGCGAGGACTTCTCCACCGCGGTTCCGCTCGAGCAGCGCACCCGCGAGAACCTGGCCTACCTCCGCGACGTGGAGGCGCGCACCCGCGACGCGGTGCCCGCATGACCGAGCCCCCCGGCATCGCCTCCGCGGGCATCGCCTCCGCCCGTCGCGCGCGCCATCCGGTGCGGGTGGCGCACCTCGGGCTGGGCGCGTTCCACCGCGCGCACCAGGCCTGGTACACGCAGCGGGCGAACGAGGCGGGCGGCGACGGCGGAGGCTGGGGCATCGCGGCCTTCACCGGCCGCAGCCCCGACGCCGCGCGGGTGCTCGCCGCGCAGGACGCGGTCTACACCCTCGTCGAGCGCGGGCCGGAGGGCGACCAGGCGACCGTGGTGGAGGCGCTCAGCAGCGTCCACGACGGCGCCGACGTCGAGGCCTGGCGGCGCGTGCTCGCCGATCCGCAGGTGGGCGTGCTGACCCTCACCGTGACGGAGGCCGGCTACCGTCCGGAGTCCACGGCGCCGGCGCGTGTGCTGGACGGCCTCCGCGCCCGGTTCGAGGCGGGCTCGGGCGGCATCGCCGTGGTGAGCTGCGACAACCTGCCGGACAACGGGCGGGTGATCCGTGACGCCGTGCTGGCGCTCGCCGAACCGGGGTCGGAGCTGGACGCCTGGATCCGCGCGGAGGTCTCCTTCGTCTCCTCGATGGTCGACCGGATCACGCCCGCAACGACCGACGCCGACCGGGAGGCCGCCCAGCGGCTCACGGGCCTGGCCGACGCCGCCCCCGTGGTCACGGAGCCGTTCGCGGAGTGGGTGCTCGCCGGCGCCTTCCCCGCGGGCCGGCCGGCCTGGGAGGCGGGCGGCGCGACGTTCGTGGCCGACATCGCCCCGTACGAGCGCCGCAAGCTCTGGCTGCTCAACGCCGGGCACTCGCTGCTCGCGTACCACGGCCTCGCGGCGGGCATGCGGACCGTCGCCGACGCGGTGGCGGACCCCGCGCTGGCTGCCGAGCTGGAGCGGCTGTGGAGGGAGCAGCGCACCGAGCTGCCCTTCGACGACCGGGCTGTGGACGACGCGCTCGACGCCCTGCGCTCCCGGTTCGGCAACGCCCGCATCGAGCACCGCCTCGCGCAGATCGGCACCGACGGCTCGCAGAAGCTCGGCCCGCGCGTGATCGACCCGCTGCGCGCCCGGCTCGCGAACGGGCGAGGGCCCGGCCCGGCCCAGCTCGGCGTCCTCGCGGCGTGGAGCCGGCACCTCGCCGGCCCCGACGTCCG
>NZ_JBDGMM010000037.1:0-59157 GCF_057655165.1 Leifsonia sp. Soil_N53 | reverse complement strand
CCCGTCGTGGCCGAGCTGGCCGGCGGCCTCCCCGTCCTCGTCGGCGGACGCAGCGCCGGCGCCCGCGTCGCCTGCCGCACCGCGAGCGCGACGGGAGCCGCCGCCGTCGTGTGCCTGGCATTCCCCCTGCATCCCCCGGGCCGGCCGGAGGCCTCCCGCCTGGAGGAGCTGCTGACGCCGACCGTCCCGGTGCTGGTCCTTCAGGGCGACCGCGACACCTTCGGCGGCGCCGAGCTGCTGCGCACCGAGGTGGCGGCCGCGCCCGGCGACCACGCGCTCGTGCGGATCGTGACCGTCGCAGGCGCCGACCACGGCATGAAGACGCTGAAGGCGTCCCCGCTCACCGCGCAGGACGTGCGGGAGCTCGTGGTGTCGACGACGGCGGCATTCGTGGACGAGGTGCTCGCCTCGTCCGAGCGCTGAGCGCACACAGCAGCCCCGCTCCTCTCTCCCTTCGGCGACCCACGAAAAAAGTTGCTATTCAGTGTTGCTAACTACTGGTACTTGGCGTTACTATCTAGTGGTAGTCAACAGCACTGAGTAGTTGGAAGGGGCGTCATGGGCAAGCAAACGACCGAGATGCTCAAGGGCACGCTCGAGGGCATCGTCCTCGCCATCCTGTCGGGCCGGGCCGCGTACGGCTACGAGATCACCTCGTGGCTGCGCGACCAGGGCTTCGAAGACATCGCCGAAGGCACCGTCTACGCCCTGCTCGTCAGGGTGGAGCAGCGGGGCCTCGTGGATGTCGAGAAGGTCCCGTCGGAGAAGGGGCCGCCCCGCAAGGTGTACTCGCTCAACGCAGCGGGACGCGAATATCTGGACGAGTTCTGGAGGACCTGGAGCTTCCTCGCAGAACGACTGGAACAGCTCCGAGACGGAGGAAACTGAAATGGCAGCCAAGTGGATCGAGCTGGTCACCGGATCGCTCGAGCAGAAGAAGCAGTACCGGCAGATCAAGAACCGGCTGGAGGCCCTCCCCGAGCCGTACAACGGCGTCGCGAAGGCGACCAACCGCTACCTCATGTACAACGGCGGGATCGTCGACGGCGACACCATCCTCACGATGATGAACGACTTCGTGGAGCTGTGGGAGCGCGCCGCGGCCGACGGGGCCTCGGTCCGCGAGATCGTCGGCGACGACCCGGTCGAGTTCGCCGAGGCCTTTGCCGCGGCATACGTCGGCACCCGCTGGATCGACAAGGAGCGCGCCCGCCTCACCGAGGCCGTCGACGCGGCCGAACGAGAGCAGGAGAAGAACTCATGAGCCCCACGACCACCGGCCCTACGACCACCGGCCCCGCCATCCAGGTGCGCGGCCTCCAGAAGTCCTACAAGGACCTGCGCGTGCTGCGCGGCGTCGACTTCGACGTCCAGCGCGGCAGCATCTTCGCCCTCCTCGGCTCCAACGGGGCGGGCAAGACCACGGCGGTGAAGATCCTCTCGACCCTGCTGCAGGGCGACGAGGGCACCGCCACCGTGAACGGGTTCGACGTGGCCCGCAAGCCCGACGACGTGCGCAACTCGATCAGCCTCACCGGGCAGTTCGCCGCGGTGGACGAGGTCCTCAGCGGCCGGGAGAACCTCATCCTGGTCGCCCGGCTCCGCCACCTGAAGAACCCGGCCGGGATCGCGGACGAGCTGCTGGCGCGCTTCGCGCTCACCGAGGCGGGAGGCCGCAAGGTCGGCACCTACTCCGGCGGCATGCGCCGCCGGCTCGACATCGCGATGAGCCTCATCGGCGACCCGCCGGTGGTGTTCCTGGACGAGCCGACCACCGGTCTCGACCCGCAGGCCCGCCTGGAGGTCTGGGAGACGGTCAAGCGGCTCGCCGGACGCGGCACCACCGTGCTGCTCACCACACAGTACCTGGACGAGGCCGAGCAGCTCGCCGACCGCATCGCGATCCTCCACGAGGGCCGCATCATCGCGAACGGCACGCTCGCCGAACTCAAGCAGCTGCTCCCGCCGGCGAAGGTCGAGTACGTGGAGAAGCAGCCCAGCCTGGAGGACGTGTTCCTCGCCATCGTCGGACCGTCGGCCCCGGCCGCGGCCTCCACCGAACCTTCGAAGGAGTCCTGATGTCCACCGCGAACTTCGTCGCAGACACCACCGTCCTCACCGGGCGGTCCATGAAGCACATCACGCGCAGCCTGGACACGATCATCACGGTCACCATCGTGCCGATCGCCCTCATGCTGCTGTTCGTGTTCGTCCTCGGCGGGGCCATCGACACCGGCCCCGACTCGGGCTCGTACGTGAACTACCTGCTCCCCGGGATCATGCTGATCACGATCGCGTCGGGCATCTCGTACACCTCGTACCGGCTGTTCATGGACCTCCAGGGCGGCATCTTCGAGCGGTTCCAGTCCATGCCGATCGCCCGGTCGAGCGTGCTCTGGGCGCACGTGCTCACCTCGCTGGTCGCCAACATGATCTCGGTCGTGCTGGTGGTCCTGGTGGCGCTGCTGATCGGCTTCCGCACCGGCGCGAGCGTGCTCGCCTGGCTGGGGGTCGCGGGCATCCTGGTGCTGTTCACCCTGGCGCTCACCTGGGTGGCGGTCATCGCCGGGCTGTCGGCGAAGAGCGTGGACGGCGCGGGGGCGTTCGCCTACCCGCTGATCTTCCTCCCGTTCATCAGCTCGGCGTTCGTGCCGACGGACTCGATGCCGGCCCCGGTCGCCTGGTTCGCGGAGCACCAGCCGGTGACCCCGATCGTGGACACCATCCGGGCGCTGTTCGCGGAGCAGCCGGTCACCGGGGACATCTGGATCGCCCTCGCCTGGTGCGTCGGCATCCTGGTGGTCGCCTACGGTTTCGCCACCGCGATCTACCGGAGGCGGATCAGCCGCGGGTGAGTCCTCCGCCCTCTCCTCGGCGCGCTGCGGCCGCCGGCCCGTTCGGGTCGGCGGCCGTTGTGCGTGGAGGCCGGAGGGCCCGCGCCGCGATAGGCTCCGGCAACGAGTGTTCCCGCGACGATTGCGAGCCGGTGCTGCAGTACATACGATTCCAGGCGACGGACGCGAACCGCCGTGGTCTCCGGCCGGGGGTCTTCGCTCTCGTCAACGGCCTCGCCCGGGACGGCCACCTCTCCGCCGCCGACCGGAGGTTCTGGCGGTCGTCGAACGACTGGTTCACCGAGCGGGTGGCCGATCCCGCGTCCGTGGAGCCGGGCATCTTCGTCGCCCACCCGTTCGCGGTGAGCTGGTTCGAGGCGACCGCGGAGGATCTGCTCGCCCGCATCCCGGGCTATCTGCGGATCCTCGACCGGCACAAGGTCGGATGGGAGCGACGGCTCACCGAGGACCCGGGCGTCATCGTCTACGCCGACGCCGACCAAGTGCTCGCGACACCGCGCGAGTGATCGCGCATCCCGCGCGTCAGCCCAGCTCGCGACGCACGATCCACCGCACCGACCCGCCCGAGTGCGCGTCCGTCTCCCGCACCCGGGAGAACCCGTGCTTCTCGAACAGCTCGACCGTACCGACGTAGCCGCTGATCACATCCACCCGCTCGCCGCGGGTCTCGACCGGGTAGCCCTCCACGAGCGCAGCCCCCGCCGCGCGCGCGTGCTCCACCGCCCCGTCGAGCAGGTCGTGCATCAGCCCGCGTCTGCGGAACCCGCCGCGCACCACGAAGCAGACGATCGACCACGGGTCGCGCTCCTCATCCAGGTGCGGGATGGTGCGCGAGTTCATCAGCCGCCGGTAGGTCGACTTAGGCGCGACCGAGCACCAGCCCGCGACCTCCCCGTCGGCATAGACCAGCACGCCGGGGCCCGGCTCGGTCTCGCACTCGTGGTGCATGTACGCGATCCGCTCGGGCATCTGCAGGCGGGCGTCCCGGTACGACATGCAGACGCAGCCGCCGCCGCCCGGCTTGCGCGGCACCATGAACGTCGCGAAATCGTCCCAGCGCCCCGTGGCGGGCAGCACCTCGATCGCCATGCCGGCAGCGTACCCGGGAGATCCGACAGCGCGGGCGTGTCCGGCCGCGGCGTCGGTCGGCACGGCGGGAGGATCGTGGGGTGTCCAGCGACCTCCTGATCCGCATCCACTCCGCCGAGTTCCAGGCCATGTCGGAGCGGGTGCTGCGCGCGACCGAGCTGACCTCCCGCCTCAACGTGCTGCCGTTCGACGACGAGGAGGGAAAGGCCGCGCTGTTCGCGGAGCTTCTGGGCCGCCCACTGCCGGAGCGGGCGACGATCTACCCGCCGTTCTTCACCGACCACGGCCTGAACCTGGAGCTTTCGGAGCGGGTGTTCATCAACCAGAATTGCACGTTCCTGGACTACGCCGGCATCCGGCTGGCGCCGCGCGTCATGGTCGCTCCGAAGGTCACCTTCATCACGGTCGGCCACCCGGTCGACGTGGAGGACCGCCGGATCTGGCTGACGGGAGGCCCGATCGATGTGGCCGAGAACGTGTGGATCGGGGCGGGGGCGACCATCCTGCCCGGCGTCAGCATCGGGCGGGACGCGGTGATCGCGGCGGGTGCGATCGTCGCGGAGGACGTGCCGGCCGGCGCGCTGGTGGCGGGGCCGAAGGCGCGGGTGCTGCGGGAGGCCTGAGGGGAGGCCTGCGCGGGTATCCCCGTGCGCGTCGCGACGGCGTATCGTGCGGCGCCATGAACAGCATCGCGAACTCCCCCGGCGGCGCCACCCGGCGCCCGGATCGCTCGGAGCTGGCCGCCTTCGCGGAGCGCCTGCGCTCGCAGCTCCCGCCGGTGAGTGAAGTCCCGGGCGTCATCACCACGATCGACGCGGGACACCTCGCCCACAGTCTCGGCACGGGGGCGAACCTGACGCTGCCGTCCGCCGTCGTGACCGGCGACATCCTCTTCGCGCCCGACCTGAACCCGGCGTTCTTCTATTCGTGGGACGTCCACGCCCCGCAGTCGCCGGACTGGTTCCGCGTCTCCCTGCGCTTCACGCCGTACGACTTCGGCATCACCGACACGCGAACCTACGACATCGGCTGGGTGGTGGCGCCGTTCTTCCTCGACGAGGGAGCGGTGCTGACGGCCGAGACCTCCACCGGCCAGAGGGCGGACTGGACGCTGGACCAGCCCACGGTGCGGACCCTCCACATGGAGGCCGGCCCGGTCGCGCCTGGCGACACGCTGCACGTCGACCTCGCGCGCGGGAGCAGCCACGGGAGCTGGATCTGGCTGCAGACGGTGGTGGCACATCCGCCGCTGACGACGGAGCCGTAGGGATTTCGCATCCGGTCGGCGTCGAACGTTTCCGTGTACCACGATGGCACTCCTGGGCGTCGCGGCCGGCTACCTCCGGCTCCTCGGGACCCGCGAGGGTCTGCCGCCAGTCGCCGCAGCTGCCGCGGTTGCGGTGCTGGCCGTGGTCTCGGCCGCGGCGCAGCCACTGGCCGGCCGCGTCCGCGACCGCGTCAGGCTGCCGGTGCGGCTCGGAGTCCCGGTCGCGCTACTGGTCGGCGCCGCGTCGCTGCTGCTCATGCTGTGGTCGAACCCGGCCGCGGTGTAGGTGTCCGCGCTGCTTGCCGGACTCGCGGTCGGCACGGCGACCCCGCCCACCTCGCTGCGACCACACCTCCCGGGCGGATGGACCACACCATGGGCGACGCCGAACTCGGCCGCGAACTCGGCGATGCGGGAGGGCCGCTGCTGGTGGGCGCAATCGGAACGGCGGCGGGGATCGGGGTGCTGGCGGCGGTGACGGTGGCGGCGTCGGGGGCGACGGCGGTGGGGCTGCGGGAGCCGGCCGGCCGCGGGTAGGGGTCGGCCACGCCCAGCGGCCGCGGTCGCTCGTCTGAGCGCTACAGCCAGAAGGAAACGCGGTCGCGAAACTCCTTCCGCATGCCGCTAGGAAGGAGCCGGGCGGCGTGTCGCGAGCAGTTCTCCTGCGGAGGGCGGGAGGGAGGGAGACTAGGTCGACTACACATTGAACCGGAACTCCACCACATCCCCGTCCTGCATCACATACTCCTTCCCCTCCATGCGCGCCTTGCCGCGCGCCCGCGCCTCCGCCACGCTGCCGGCGTCGACGAGGTCGTCGAAGGAGATGACTTCGGCCTTGATGAAGCCCTTTTCGAAGTCGGTGTGGATGACGCCGGCCGCCTGGGGCGCCTTCCAGCCCTTGTGGATGGTCCAGGCGCGCGACTCTTTCGGGCCGGCCGTGAGGTAGGTCTGCAGGCCGAGCGTGTCGAAGCCGATGCGGGCGAGTTGGTCGAGGCCGCTTTCCGTCTGGCCGGTGGAGGCCAGCAGCTCGGCGGCGTCTGCGGCGTCGAGGTCGATCAGCTCGGACTCCAGTTTGGCGTCCAGGAACACCGCCTGGGCGGGGGCCACCAGGGCCGCGAGCGAGGCGCGCCGCGACTCGTCGGTCAGCACGTCCTCGTCCACGTTGAACACGTAGATGAACGGCTTGGCGGTGAGCAGCCCGAGCTCGCGGATCGGCTCCAGGTCGATGGTGGAGGCCGACAGCGGCTTGCCGTCGTTCAGGAACGCGATCGCCTCCCGGGCCGTCTCCAGCACCACGGCCTCCAGCTTGCGGCCCTTGACCTCCTTCTCGTAGCGCTGCTCCGCCTTCTCCAAGGTCTGCAGGTCGGCGAGGATGAGCTCGGTGTTGATGGTCTCCATGTCGCCGGCGGCGTCCACCTTGCCGGCGACGTGCACCACGTCGGGGTCGGAGAACCCGCGCACGACCTGCGCGATCGCGTCGGCCTCGCGGATGTTCGCGAGGAACTTGTTTCCGAGGCCCTCGCCCTCGCTCGCGCCCTTCACGATGCCCGCGATGTCGAGGAACGACACCGGCGCGGGGAGGATCCGCTCGCTCCCGAACAGCTCCGCCAGCTTGTCCAGGCGCGGGTCGGGGAGGTTGACGACGCCGACGTTCGGCTCGATGGTCGCGAACGGGTAGTTCGCCGCGAGGGCGTCGTTCTTGGTCAGCGCGTTGAAGAGGGTCGACTTGCCGACGTTCGGGAGTCCGACGATACCGATAGTGAGAGCCACGGTCGTCCATTCTACGGGCGACCGCGGCGACCCTCAGCCCCCCCCCCCCCCCGGTCCAACCGGGCGCCGCGCGGCGTCAGCCCAGCGCGGCCCGGTAGCAGCGCGTCACGTAAGGCAGCTCGATCCACTCCGCCCCGGCGAGGTCCGGATGCTCGGCGTGCAGGCGGCGCAGGGAGGCGATGACGGCCGCCTGGGCGTCCGGCTGCTTGGCGATGAAATAGCTGCGCGAGCGGGCCAGGTCGAGGAGGCCGTCCAGCGTGAGCCGCTGGACCCAGCGAACGTCGTGCCGCTCCAGCGGGCCGAACGGCGCGCCGACTTCGGGCTCGGCTTCCTCGCCGAACGTCGCCTCCCCCGCGCCCATCAGTTCGCCGAGCTGACGCACCCAGTCGACGCTCTCGTCGCGGTCGTTCCAGACCAGGCCGATCCTGCCGCCGGGGCGCAGCACGCGCGCGACCTCCGGGACCGCCCTGGCGCGGTCCACCCAGTGCCAGGCCTGCGCGGCCACGACCAGCCCCGCTGCGGCGTCGGCGACCGGGATGCTCTCGCCCGCCCCGATGCGCGTCTCGGCCTCCGGGACGCGCTCGGCCAGCACGCCCAGCATCTGCGGCGACGGGTCGACCGCGACGACGTCGAAACCGCTCGCGACCAGGGCCTGCGTCAGCTTGCCCGTGCCCGCGCCGAGGTCGACGACCGGCCCGGTCACACCCTCGGTGAGCCACCCGACCGCCTCCGCCGGATAGTCCGGACGCGCCGCGTCGTAGAGTTCCGCCGCCTGATCGAACGCGCGCGAGTGCGCCTCGCGTTCCCGTCTCTCCCGCATGGGTTCGACCCTACTCCGACGGTTTTCCTGTGCTCGGCGGCGTGGGCGACGGGGGGACGTCGGTGGGGCGTGCGAGAGTTCGGGCGTGCCATTGGACTTCACCGCCATTGATTTTGAGACTGCGAACTCTTCGGCGGCTTCGGCCTGTTCGGTCGGGCTGGTGAAGGTCCGCGCCGGGCGAGTGGTGGACCGCGCGAGCTGGTTCATCCGGCCACCGCTCGGGCACGACGTGTTCCAGGAGTGGAACGTCCGCATCCACGGCATCCGGCCGGAGGACGTCGCCGGCGCTGCCAGCTGGGTCGACCAGCTCGCCGACCTCGTGGAGTTCGCGGAGGACGACCACCTCGTCGCCCACAACGCCGGCTTCGACATGGGCGTGATCCGCGCCGCGTGCGCCGCCACGTTCGTGGCCTGCCCCGACTACAGCTACCTGTGCAGCCTCCAGGTCGCCCGGCGCACCTACCACCTGGAGTCGTACCGCCTCCCGGTCGCGGCGATGGCGGCCGGTTTCGAGGACTTCAACCACCACGACGCCCTCGCCGACGCGGAGGCCTGCGCGGCGATCGTGACGCACGCCGCGCGCCGGCACGACGCCGCCACCATCGACGACCTCGCCGCCCTCACCGGCGCCCGCATCGGGCGCATCGGCATCCCCGCCGCGGCGTAACCCGCCTCGCTCCCCTGCCCGCGCGCCGGGCCCGGACGCTGCATCGGCCATCCCGCGCGCATGTCCAGAAATCAGGCATAAAAGCCTCATCAATAAAAGCATTGCAACTTCGCGCGTCACGTTCTAATGTCCAGACATAGCAACAAGACGCGAAGGAGCGATCATGACCGCATCCCCTCACCCGGAGACCGCAGCCGCGGCCTCCGCCACATCCCACCCGGAGCCGCCCCATCCCGACGATCCGCGGGCACGCCGCTTCCTCCGCCGGGTCGCCGTGCTCGCGACCTTCGGCGGCCTCCTGTTCGGCTACGACACCGGGGTCATCAGCGGCGCCCTGCCGTTCATGCAGTTCGACCAGCGGCCGCTCACCCCGCTCGAAGAAGGCACCATCGTCTCGTCGCTGCTCATCGGCGCGGCGCTCGGCTCGTTCCTCGGCGGCCGGATCGCCGACCGCCGCGGCCGTCGCGGCCTCATCGGCGCGCTGGCCGTCGTGTTCTTCATCGCCGCCGCCGCGTGCGCGTTCGCGCCCACGATCGGTGTGATGATCGCCGCGCGGTTCATCCTCGGGCTCGCCGTCGGCGGCGCCTCGGTCACCGTCCCGATGTATCTGGCCGAGCTCTCCCCCGTCTCCCGCCGCGGCCGCATCGTCACCCAGAACGAGCTCATGATCGTGTCCGGCCAGCTCGCCGCCTTCGTCGTGAACGCCGCGCTCGCCGCCGCCGTGCCCGAGCACGCCGCGGTGTGGCGCTGGATGCTCGTGGTCGCCTCGCTGCCCGCGGTGGTGCTGTTCTTCGGCATGCTCGTCGTCCCGGAGAGCCCGCGCTGGCTCATCCTGCACGGGCGCTTCGCCGAGGGCGTCGCCGTCCTGCGCCGCATCCGCATCGAGGAGCAGGCCGTCCGGGAGGCCGAGGAGATCCGCCGCCACGACGAGCGCGCCGTCCGCACGCCCCTGCTGAAGGAGCTCGCCGTCCCCTGGGTCCGCCGCGTGTTCGTCATCGGCCTCGGCATCGCCATGGTGCAGCAGCTCACCGGCGTGAACTCGATCATGTACTACGGCGTCCAGATCCTCCAGAAGTCGGGCTTCGACCAGCAGGGCGCGCTCATCGGCCAGATCGCGAACGGAGTCATCTCGGTGCTCGCCACGTTCGTGGGCATCGCGCTGCTCGGCCGCATGGGCCGGCGTCCGCTGCTGATCACGGGACTGGTCGGGACGACGACGTCGCTGCTCCTCGTCGGCGGCGCCTCCGCGCTGCTCGCCGGCTCGCCCGCGCTGCCGTTCGTGGTGCTCTCGCTCACCGTGACATTCCTGGCGTTCCAGCAGGGCGCGGTCTCGCCGGTGACCTGGCTGATGCTCGCGGAGATCTTCCCGGCCCGCATCCGAGGCGCGGCGTTCGGGCTGGCCGCCCTCATCCTGTGGCTGACGAACTTCCTCGTCGGGTTCCTGTTCCCGCAGCTCGTCGACGGGATCGGGATCTCGCCCACGTTCTTCCTGTTCGCGATCGTGGGCGTCGGCGCGGTCGTGTTCGTCGCACGCTCCCTTCCCGAGACGCGCGGGCGCAGCCTGGAGACGCTGGAGGCCGAGCTCCACGAGCGCTTCACGCGCTGATCCGCCGCCGCGAGCGGGACCGCCCGGCGGGCGGGACGGGAACGTATTCCCGCCCCGCCCGCCCGCGTTCGCGGCGGTTGTCGGCGGCCCCTGCGACACTGAGGCCATGGACACTCCCGCTCTCCTCCTCGGCCTCCTGATCGGACTCCTCGTCGGGGCGGCGGGCGCGGGTTTCGCCGTCGCGAAACTGCTCCGCAGCCGCGAGACGGCCGCTCCGCTCGCGGAGGACCCGGCGGTCGTGGCCGCCCGGCATGAGAAGGAGATCCTGGAGGTGCGCGCCGCCGAGGCCGCCGCCCAGGCGGGCCTCCGCGCTGAACTCGCCGCTGCCGACACCCGGGTCGACGCCCTGCAGGAGCAGCTGCGCGGCACCCAGGAGCAGCTTCGCGAGACCGAGGAACGGCACCGCGCCGAGGCGCTGGCCCAGAACGAGCGCGAGCGCGCCGAGAGCAAGGTCCTGCAGGCGCTGGCGCCCGTGCGCGAAAGCCTCACCGACATGCAGCGCAAGGTGGTCGAGCTGGAGACGCAGCGCAACCAGCAGCACGGACAGCTCGCGCAACAACTCCGCTCCGCGGCAGAGTCCGAGGAGCGCCTGCGCAGCACGGCGGAGTCGCTGGCGTCCGCCCTCCGCTCGAACAGCACGCGAGGCGTCTGGGGCGAGACCCAGCTCCGCAGCGTCGTGGAGGCCGCCGGCCTGATCGAACGCGTCGACTTCGATGTGCAGTCCAGCATCCACTCCGAGTCCGGCGCCGGCCGTCCCGACATGATCATCCGCCTCCCCGGCGGCAAGAACATCGCTCTCGACGCCAAGGTGCCGTTCAACGCCTATCTGGAGGCCAGCCAGATCCCCGCCACCGCGACCGGCGTGGAGGGCGCCCAGCGCGAAGCCCTGCTGAAGCAGCACGTGAAGGCCGTGCGCGACCACATCACCACGCTCGGCAGCAAGGCGTACTGGACCGGGCTCGAGTCCTCGCCCGAGCTGGTGATCGCATTCATCCCGAGCGAGTCCCTGGTGTCGTCGGCGATGGAGGCCGACCCGTCGATCATGGAGTTCGCGTTCGGCAAGCGGGTGGCGCTGGCGTCCCCCGTGACGCTGTGGTCGGTGCTCAAGACGGTGGCGTTCAGCTGGCAGCAGGACGTGCTGACCCAGGATGCCAAGCAGCTCTTCGACCTGAGCCGCACGCTCTACACCCGGCTGGGCACCACGGCCGGCCACATCGAGAAGCTCGGCCGTTCGATCGAGCGCACGGTCAAGGACTACAACGGCTTCGTCGGCTCCTTCGAGCGCCAGGTGTTCCCCACGGCCCGAAAGCTCGCAGCGATCGACGAGTCCAAGGTCATCGGCGTCATGGAGGGCATCGAGGAGGCTCCGCGCGAGCTCACCGCATTCGAGCTCGTCGATGAGCTGGAGGCGCAGGCCGAGGCCCGCATCCACGTCGAGGCACCCGCCGACCACACCCGCGACATGCACGGCATCGACACGCTGGCGATCGAGGAGCGGGCTCGCGCCGCCTCCTCCGACGAGGCCTCCGGCGCCGCCTGACGCGCGACCCTGTCAGAGCGGCGAACGATCACAGCTCGTCGGCCGACAGCCACTTCTCCGCGAGGTGGTCCGCGACCACGCGGCGGATGGTGCCCGACTTCGAGCGCAGCACGATCGACTCGGTGCGGATGATCGGGCCCTTGCGGCGCACGCCCTCCACGAGTCCGCCGTCGGTGACGCCGGTCGCGACGAAGAAGGTGTTGTCGCCCTTCACCAGGTCGTCCGCGCCGTAGATCCTGTCCATGTCCAGGCCCGCGGCGATCCCGCCCGCGCGCTCCGCGTCGTCCTTGGGGGCGAGCCGGCCCTGCATGAAGCCGCCGATCGCCTTGATCGCGCACGCCGTCGTGATGCCCTCCGGGCTGCCGCCGATGCCGACGCACAGGTCGATGCGCGACTCGTAGCGCGCCGCGTTGATGCCGCCGGCGACATCGCCGTCCAGCATCAGGCGCGTCCCGGCGCCCGCCGCGCGGATCTCCTCGATGAGACCCTCGTGGCGCGGCCGGTCCAGCACCGCCACCCGGATCTCGCCCACCGGCTTGCCCTTGGCCTTCGCCAGCTCGCGGATGTTGTCCCCGATCGGCTGCGACAGGTCCACCACACCGCGGCCCTCCGGACCGGTGACGATCTTGTCCATGTAGAAGACGCTGGAGGCGTCCAGCATCGTGCCCCGGTCGGACACCGCGATGACCGACAGCGCGTTCTGGCGTCCCGCAGCCGTCAGCGAGGTCCCGTCGATCGGGTCGACCGCGATGTCGCAGGCCGGTCCGCGCCCGTTGCCGACGTGCTCGCCGTTGAACAGCATCGGGGCGTTGTCCTTCTCGCCCTCGCCGATCACGATCAGCCCGTCGAAGTTCACCGTGCCGAGGAACTTGCGCATCGCGTCGACGGCCGCGCCGTCCGCCGCGTTCTTGTCTCCGCGGCCGATCCACGGGGTGGCCCGGATGGCCGCCGCCTCGGTCGCCCGGACCAGCTCCATGGCCAGGTTCCGGTCGGGATGAAGGAAGAGGGACGCGGTGTCGGTGCTGGTCATGATGGGTCCTCCCGGACGAATCGGATCGGGCCGCCGGACGACGGCGAAGCCAGTGTATCGAGGGGAGGTCGCCGGAGGCAGTGCGGCCGCGTCGGTATGATGAGTCCCGTTCGACATCCCGATCCCAAGGAGCTCCAATGCCCATCGCCACGCCGGACCAGTACGCAGAGATGCTCGACAAGGCGAAGGCGGGCGGCTTCGCCTACCCCGCGTTCAACGTCTCCTCGTCGCAGACCATCAACGCCGTGCTGCAGGGTCTGACCGAGGCGGGCAGTGACGGCATCATCCAGGTGACCACCGGCGGCGCCGACTACTTCGCGGGCCAGACGGTCAAGGCCCGCGCGACCGGCGCGCTGGCCTTCGCCAAGTTCGCCACCGAGGTCGCCAAGAACTACCCCATCACGGTCGCGCTGCACACCGACCACTGCCCGAAGGGCGCCCTCGACGACTTCGTGCTGCCGCTCATCGCCGCCTCCGAGGAGGAGGTCCGCGCCGGCCGCAACCCGATCTTCCAGTCGCACATGTGGGACGGCTCGGCGGTCCCGCTGGCCGAGAACCTGGAGATCGCGCAGGAGATGATCAAGCGCACGAAGGCCATCAACGCCATCCTCGAGGTCGAGATCGGCGTTGTCGGCGGCGAGGAGGACGGCGTGCGTCACGAGGGCTCCAACGACGCCCTCTACACGACCCTCGCCGACGTCGAGAAGGCCGTCGAGGCCCTGGGCCTCGGCGAGAACGGCCGCTACATGGCCGCGCTCACGTTCGGCAACGTGCACGGCGTGTACAAGCCGGGCAACGTCAAGCTGCGTCCCGAGCTCCTCAAGGAGATCCAGGACGGCCTGGCGGCCAAGTACGGCACCGGCCCGAAGCCGCTCGACCTCGTCTTCCACGGCGGCTCCGGCTCGACGGACGCCGAGATCGCGGAGGCCGTCCGCAACGGCGTCGTGAAGATGAACATCGACACCGACACCCAGTACGCGTTCACCCGCTCGGTCGCCGGCTACATGTTCGAAAACTACGACGGCGTGCTGAAGGTCGACGGCGAGGTGGGCAACAAGAAGGCCTACGACCCGCGCGCCTGGGGCAAGGTCGCCGAGACCGCGATGGCCGCGCGCGTGGTGGAGGCCACGCAGCAGCTCGGCAGCGCCGGTCACTCCGGCAAGTAGCCACGGAGGCTGGGGGGGATGAGCGAGCACGACCCGAAGAAGGCGCCGGACGAACGTCCGCGCCCGCAGTACGGCGAGCTCGCCCCTCCCGGCTGGGTGTGGAAGCCGCCGCAGGACGCGGACCGGCTCGACACCACGCACCACAGCCCGGCGGCGTCGGAGGTCGAGCAGCCTCCCGTCGCGCAGCCTCCTGCGCCGTACGGCGCAGGTCAGTACGACGGAGTCCCGCACGACGACGGCCCGGCCGGGCGAGACGCCTACGGCCGCCCGTACCCGTCCAGTCCGCAGCTCCGCGCCGACGCGCCGCGCTGGAACATCACGACCACGATCGTGCTGCTCGTCATCGGCTTCTTCGGCATGTCGTACACGATCGGCACCCTCCAGGGGCTGCCGTCGGTGATCCAGCTGATGCACACCTCGCTGAACCTCGGCAAGTACGTCCAGGACCCGTCGGTCGCCCCGCTCATCACCGGGGGCACGATCGCCATGGCCGGCATCTGGGCGGTCTCGCTCGGGCTGTCGGTCTGGCTGCTCGTGCAGAAGCGCCTGGCGTTCTACGTCCCGCTGGTCGCCGGGATCCTGGCGTTCCTCACCCTCTTCGTGATCCTGGGGATGATCTTCTCGACGGACCCGGTGCTGCTGGATTACTACAACGGGATTGCCCCTGCGACACCGGGCCCGGCGACACCGAGCCCGGTGCCCACGAGCCCGGTGCCGACACCGGGGTCCACGACCTCGGCCTGAGCCGCCGGACCCCCGCGGTGTTCAGGCCGCGCGCGACTCCGCGAGCCCCACGGCGAGCGGCGTCGTCGGCCGGCCGATCAGTTCGCTGAGCGTCCCCGGGGCGTCGGCGAGCGCGCCGTCCCGGATGTTGCCGTCGAGCGCGACCACGAACCCGGCGGTCCCCTCGTCGAGCCCGGCCTCGCGCAGCGCCTCGCCGTGCTCCTCCGGGGTCACCGAGCGGTACGCGACCGGACGCCCGAGCAGTTCGCCGACGGCCGCGGCGAGGTCGTCGAACGTCCACGCGACGTCGCCGGAGAGCTCGTACACCGCACCCTCGTGGCCGTCGGTGGTGAGGACCACCGCGGCGGCCTCCGCATAGTCCTTGCGGGAGGCGCTGGCGACCCGGCCGGCCGCCGCGCTGCCGACCAGCTCCCCCGTCGCGGCGGCTGCATCCAGCTGCCCGACGTAGTTCTCCGTGTACCAGTTGTTCCGCAGCACCGTCGCCGGGAGGCCGGAGGCCGTCAGCAGCCGCTCGGTCTCGGCGTGCTCGGGCGCGAGCACGAGGTCCGTGTCGGTCGCGTGCGGGGCGCTGGTGTAGACGATGCGGCCGACGCCCGCGCGCACGGCGGCGTCGATGGCGTTGCGGTGCTGCGGGATGCGCTGGCCGACCTCCGAGCCCGAGACGAGCAGGAGGGCGTCGGCTCCGGCGAACGCCGCGTCCAGGGTCTCCGGCTTCTCGAAGTCGATGACGGCCGTCTGCACGCCACGTGCGGCCAGCGGGGCGAGCCGCTCGGCGCTGCGCCCCAGGGCGCGGATGTCGGCGGCGGGCACTCCGCGGTCGAGGAGGGCGTCCACGGTGAGGCGTCCGAGGTGTCCAGTGGCTCCGGTGACGACAATGGTCATGGGTGTTTCCTTTCGGTCGGTCGTCGGTGGCAACTCCGGTCCCGTCCCGAAACTTCCCTGTCGGAGGTACCCACTTTTCGGTAAGTTACTGACGTGGACACCAGATTCGAGTCGTTCGAAGCACTCGGCTTCACCGACGGAGTCCTCCCGTCGGAGTGCCCGTCGCGCATCGTGCTCAACCACGTCACCAGCACCTGGGGCGTGCTCGTGCTGGTCGCGCTCGGCCGCAGCGACCTGCGCTGGGGCGAGCTGCGCCGCACTGTGCAGGGCATCAGCGAGAAGATGCTCGCCCAGACCCTCCGCACCCTCGAGAAGGACGGCTTCGTGCTGCGCACGGCACAGCCGACCGTCCCGCCGCGCGTCGACTACAGCCTCACCGCGCGCGGCCGGGAGGTGACCGGGCTCCTGCTCCCGCTGATGGGCTGGATCGCGGTCAACGCCGACGACATCCTCTCCGGCGAGCCGGCCGCGCCGCCCGCTCCGCTCGGCTTCGAGACCGGGTACGGCTCGGTCAGCGGGGACTACCGCGAGGGCAACGAGGACTCGCTCTACGCGTCGGCGTGGTCGGCGTTCGTCGCCGACGGGGTCGGCGGGCACGCGGCCGGCGAGATCGCCTCGGCCACCGTCGCGATCCGGCTGGCGTCGATGCTGGACGCCACGGAGGGCCGCGTCTCCGGCGAGGAGCGGCTGCGCGAGCTCGTCGCCGTCGCGAACTCCGACCTCGCGCTCCGCGTCCGCGTCGACCCGGCGCTGACCGGCATGGCCACCACGCTCGTCGGCGTGTTCTCGGACGGCGAGCGCATCGCCGTCGCGCACACCGGCGACTCCCGCGCCTACCGCCTGCGCGACGGCATCCTCGACCAGATCACCCAGGACGACTCCCTGGTGCGCGAACTGCTCGCCACGGGCGCGATCGGGGAGGCCGACGTCGCGCACCATCCGCTCCGGTCGGTTGTCACGCATGTGCTCGGCGGGGACCCGGAGGACGCCGCCGCGCTGCACGTCGCCGCCGAGCCGGCGCGCCGCGGCGACCGCTGGCTGCTGACCAGCGACGGGCTGACCGACTATGTGCCTGTCGCCGACGTCGCCGAGACCCTCGTGGCGGCGGCCACGCCCCAGGAGGCCGCCGACGCGCTGGTCGCGCTGGCGCTGCTGCACCAGGCGCGCGACAACATCTCGGTGGTCGTCGCGGATGTGGTGGAGCTCGCCGAGACGCCCGTCTACCGCCCCGCCTTCGGCGGCTCAGCCGCCGCCGACCCCGCGTCAGCACGCGCCGTCTGACGTCGCACGCCGCGCGTCAGGACTGGGAGCGGCCCCCGAGGGCGCGGGAGTCCTGCTTGCCGCTGATGTCCTTGCGGAGCTCCTTCGGCAGCGAGAACATCAGGTCCTCCTCCGCCGTCTTGACCTCCTGGACCTCGGCGTAGCCCGCACCGGAGAGGTCGGCCAGCACCTCCTGCACCAGCACCTCGGGCACGGACGCTCCGCTCGTCACGCCCACCGTGGCGACGCCGTCGAGCCACTCCTGGCGGATCTCGCTGGCGTAGTCCACGCGGTACGCGGCCTTCGCACCGTACTCGAGGGCGACCTCCACGAGGCGCACCGAGTTGGACGAGTTGGCCGAGCCGACCACGATCACCAGGTCGGCATCCTCAGCGACCTTCTTGATCGCGACCTGGCGGTTCTGCGTCGCGTAGCAGATGTCGTCGCTGGGCGGGTCCTGGAGGTTCGGGAAGCGCTCGCGGAGCCGGCGCACCGTCTCCATCGTCTCGTCCACGGACAGCGTGGTCTGGGAGAGCCACACCACCTTGTCCGGGTCCTTCACCTGGATGCGGTCGACGTCCTCCGGGCCGTTGACGAGCGTCACGTGCTCGGGGGCCTCCCCCGCGGTGCCCTCGACCTCCTCGTGGCCTTCGTGGCCGATCAGCAGGATCTCGAAGTCGTCGCGGGCGAAGCGCACGGCCTCGCGGTGCACCTTGGTCACGAGCGGGCAGGTGGCGTCGATGGCCAGGAGGCCGCGCTCGGCCGCGGCGTTCACGACCGCGGGCGAGACGCCGTGGGCGGAGAACACCACGTGGGCGCCGGAGGGCACCTCGTCGACCTCGTCGACGAAGATCGCGCCCTGCTGCTCCAGCTCGGACACGACGTGGACGTTGTGGACGATCTGCTTGCGCACGTACACCGGCGCGCCGTAGTGCTCGAGCGCCTTCTCGACCGCCACGACAGCGCGGTCGACGCCCGCGCAGTAGCCGCGCGGCGCCGCCAGCAGCACGCGCTTGTGTCCCTGGACCGGGATATCCTGAAGCCGCCCGCGCTCGCCGGCGTCCCGTTTGACGGGGATCCGGGGCATGGGGAGGCTGATGGTCGCATCGCTCACCCTTCGATCGTACGCGGTGGGCGCTGATCAACGGATGGGAGGCCGGGTGGCACAGGTCGCTGGCGGTACGTCGGGTGCTCCGACGATGAACCCGGGACCGCCGACCCTGGACGCCCCGTGGCCGGTCGCGCTGCTCGCCGACCGCATCCGCGGCTGGATCGACCGGCTCGGCACCGCGTGGGTCGAGGGCGAGATCACGCAGTGGGGCGTCTCCGGCGGCAACGTCTACGGCAAGCTGAAGGACCTCCGCGAGGACGCGACGATCAGCTTCAGCATCTGGTCGTCGGTGAAGGCGCGCATCCCCGCCGACCTCAAGCAGGGCGACCGGGTGATCGCGGCGGTGAAGCCCAACTACTGGGTCAAGGGCGGCAGCCTCACCATGCAGGTGAGCGATATGCGCCACGTCGGCCTCGGCGACCTCCTGGAGCGGCTGGAACGGCTGCGCGCGCAGCTCGCCGCGGAGGGGCTGTTCGCGGCCGAGCGCAAGAAGCGGCTGCCCTTCCTCCCGCACACCATCGGCCTGGTGACCGGCAAGGACTCCGACGCCGAGAAGGACGTGCTCCGCAACGCGCAGCTGCGCTGGCCGCAGGTGCGCTTCCGCGTCGTCCACGCGGCGGTGCAGGGCGACCGGACAGTGCCGGAGGTCGTGTCGGCCATTCGCACCCTCGACGCCGACCCCGAGGTGGAGGTCATCATCGTCGCGCGCGGCGGCGGCGACTTCCAGAACCTGCTCGGCTTCAGCGACGAGCGCGTGGTGCGGGCGGCCGCCGAGGCCGTGACGCCGATCGTGAGCGCCATCGGCCACGAGGCCGACCGGCCGCTGCTGGACGACGTCGCCGACCTGCGGGCTTCGACGCCGACCGACGCCGCCAAGCGGGTGGTCCCGGACGTCGCGGAGGAGCTGACGCGCGTGCAGCAGGCCCGCATCCGGATCGGGACGCGGCTCACGCACATGATCACCCACGAGATCGACCGCATCGGACACCTGCGCACCCGCCCGGTGCTGGCCTCCGCCGGCTGGATCGTGGACTCCCGGGCCCAGGAGCTCACCCGCTACGTCGCCCGCGGCGTCGAGCTGGTCGAGCGCCGAGCCGACCGGGAGACCACGCGCATCGCCGAGCTCCGCGGCCAGCTCCGCGCGCTCTCGCCGCAGGCGACCCTCGACCGCGGCTACGCGATCGTGCAGAACGCGGCGGGACACGTCATCACCTCGCCGGCCGAGGCGCCCGCGGGCGCCGCCGTGCGGGTGACGGTGGCGGGAGGCGCGTTCGCGGCGACGGCCGGCGATCCGCTGCCGTCGCCGGCGGGCGATCCGGATCCAGCGGCCGCCCAGCGAGACAAATAGAATGGATGCCATGCCCACCCCGGAGATCAGCACGCTCAGCTACGAGGAGGCGCGGGACGAGCTCGTCCGTGTCGTCACCGAGCTCGAGCAGGGCTCCACGACTCTGGAGGAGTCCATCGCGCTCTGGGAGCGGGGCGAGGCGCTCGCCCGGCACTGCGAGGAGTGGCTGATCGGCGCGAAGGCCCGGCTGGACGCCGCGCGCGCCGGCACCGTGACCGCTGCGGCAGGGAGCGTGTCGGAAGCCGAATGAGCCCCCGAACCCGCAGCAGCACCGCCGCGAAGCCTCCTGCGATCGTCGCCGAGCTCGGCCGCCCGGAGACGCCGGAGGAGACCGCCGCCCGCAAGGCGCAGAACTCCGCGAACCACCGCAACCGGCAGACGGTCAACAACCTCGTCTACTCGCTGATCGCCACGGTCGCCCTGGTCGCCGTGATCGTGCTCGTCGTGCCGCGCGGCAACCCGACCTCGTCGGCGCCCGCTGTCGACTACGCCGCCGTCGCCCAGCAGGCGCAGGGCAGCGAGCCCGACCGGCTCGTGGTGCCGCGGCTCCCCTCCGCCTGGACCTCGAACAGCGCGGAGCTGCGCACCAAGACCGCCGACGGCGTCGACGCCTGGTACATCGGGCTGCTCACCCCGAAGGGCCAGTACATCGGCGTCACGCAGGGCTTCGGCGCGAACGACAGCTGGGTCGCCGACCAGGTGAACCGCACCCGGATCGCCGGCACCCGCGAGATCGACGGCGTGAAGTGGGACGTCTACGACAACCGCGCGGCCGGCTCCGACGCGGGCAATGTCGCCTACGCGCTCGTGACGAGCGCCGGAAAGAGCACCGTCGTCGTCTTCGGCACCGCCGCCGACGCCGAGTTCACGGCGGTCGCCGCCTCGCTCTCCGACCAGCTCCACTCCCTCGGCTCACCCACCCCAGGAGGAAACTAGATGCCCACGACGCGCCCCGGCCGGATCTGGAACGAACTGCTCGCCGGCAACGAGCGCTTCGTCTCGGGAGCGCCGCAGCACCCGCGGCAGGACGTCGAGCGCCGGGAGACCGTCGCGCAGGGGCAGAGCCCGGTGGCCGCGATCTTCGGCTGCGCCGACTCGCGGCTCGCCGCCGAGATCATCTTCGACCTCGGCCTCGGCGACGCGTTCGTGGTCCGCAACGCCGGACAGGTCGCCTCCGACTCCGCGATCGCCTCGCTGGAGTACGCGGTCGCCGTGCTGAACGTCCCGCTCATCCTGGTGCTCGGGCACGACGCCTGCGGGGCGGTCGCCTCCGCCATCGCGTCGCAGGCCGACGGCGCCGACCCGCTGCCGCCGCACATCGCGCAGCTCATCGCACCGATCGTGCCCGCGGTCCACCGGGTCGCCGGCACCGCCCCGGGCCAGGCCGTCGAGCCTGCCGCGGTCGACGCAGCCGAGGTGGGGCGCCTGCACCTGCGCGACACCGTCGGGGAGCTCCTCGCACGCTCGGAGATCATCAGCGACGCCGTCGCCGCCAATCTCCTCGCCATCGTCGGAGCGAACTACGTGCTCCAGGAAGGTCGGGTCGTCCCCGACGCCGTCGTCGGACTGGCCGAACCGGTCGCCGACCCAACACTCGGGCGCTGACGCGCCCGGGCCCAGAAAGGAAGAACACACCGTGGTGGACACGCAGGCGGGCTCCGAGTACCGCATCGAGCACGACACGATGGGCGAGGTGCGGGTTCCCGCGGCCGCCCTGTACGGCGCGCAGACGCAGCGCGCCGTCGAGAACTTCCCGATCTCCGGGTCGGTTCTCGAGCCGGCTCAGATCGCCGCGCTCGCCCGCATCAAGAAGTCGGCGGCGCTCGCGAACGCGCGCCTCGGCGTCCTCGACGCGGACGTCGCCGAGGCAATCGCGGCCGCCGCGGACGAGGTCGTCTCCGGCGCGCACAACGGCGATTTCCCGATCGACGTCTACCAGACCGGGTCCGGCACCTCCTCGAACATGAACATGAACGAGGTGCTCGCGACGCTCGCCTCGCGCCGCCTCGGCCGTCCGGTGCACCCGAACGACCACGTCAACGCGTCGCAGTCGTCCAACGACGTCTTCCCGACCTCGGTGCACATCGCCGTCACCGGGGCCCTGATCGACGACCTGATCCCGGCACTCGACCACCTCGCGGTGGCGCTGGAGGAGAAGGCGGAGCGCTGGGCGACCGCCGTCAAGTCCGGCCGCACGCACCTGATGGACGCCACCCCGGTCACGCTCGGGCAGGAGTTCGGCGGCTACGCCGCGCAGATCCGCTACGGCATCGAGCGCGTCCAGGCCGCGTTGACCCGCGTCGCGGAGGTCCCGCTCGGCGGCACCGCCGTCGGCACCGGCATCAACACCCCGATCGGCTTCCCGCAGCTGGTGATCGAGCTGCTGACCGCCGAGACCGAGCTGCCCATCACCGAGGCGCGCAACCACTTCGAGGCCCAGGCCAACCGGGACGCCCTGGTGGAGGCCTCCGGCGCGCTCCGCACGATCGCCGTCAGCCTCACCAAGATCTGCAACGACCTGCGCTGGATGGGCTCCGGCCCCAACACCGGTCTCGGCGAGCTGCACATCCCCGACCTGCAGCCGGGCTCGTCGATCATGCCGGGCAAGGTCAACCCGGTGATCCCGGAGGCCGTGCTGATGGTCGCCGCCCGGGTCGTCGGAAACGACGCGACGATCGCGTGGAGCGGCGCCTCCGGCCTGTTCGAGCTGAACGTGGCAATCCCGGTCATGGGCACCGCGCTGCTGGAGTCGATCCGCCTGCTCACCCAGGCCAGCCGGGTGCTCGCGGACAAGACCGTGACGGGCCTGGAGGCCAACCTCGACCGCGCCCGCGCGTTCGCCGAGTCGAGCCCGTCGATCGTGACGCCGCTGAACCGCGTGATCGGCTACGAGGCCGCCGCCAAGGTGGCCAAGCACGCCGTGGCCCAGGGCATGACCGTGCGGGAGGCCGTGATCGACCTCGGCTTCGTCGAGCGCGGCGAGGTCACCGAGGAGCAGCTGGACTCGGCGCTCGACGTGCTGAGCATGACCCACCCGGGCTGAGCCCGGACCCGGACCGCTCGCGAGCCGTTCGATCGAGGCGCCCCTCCCGCGTCGTCGGGAGGGGCGCCTCACTGTTTCGCACGGCGGTCACCCCAGCAGCACGAACCCCCAGAACGTCCCCAGCAGCACCGGCCCGAACGGCACCTCCCCGAACGCCACCGCAGCGGGCAGCCGCGGCCTCACCCCGCGACCGCTGACCGCCAGCCACGCCACCGTCGTCCCAGTCACGAACGACAGGACCGCCCAGCACCCGACGACCGTCACGGCCTCCTCCAGCGGCTGTCCGCGCTCCGCCGCCACCGCCGCGAGCGCCGCAGCCAGCACCGCCGCGAGCTTCACATCGCCCATCCCGAGTCCGTCACCCGACGCCAGCACGACGAACCCGACGAGCGCACCCGCACCGCAGACGGCCGCGGCGACCGCGACCCGCCAGTCACTGAGAGCGAGCGAGCTCCACACCGCACCGACCGCCACGAACGCAGCCCCGGGGAGCACGAGAGCGTTCGGGAGCCGCAGCTCGCGCACGTCGTACTGGACGAGCGCCGCCGTCACCGCGGCGACGTAGAGCGCACCGATCGCGGCCGGTCCGGCGTCGCGCGCGGCCAGCAGCGCGACGCCCAGACCGACCGCGACGGCGATCCGTAGCGTCGTGTCCCCCATCCCCTCACGCTAGGCGCGAGAGTCCGGTGGGATCACGAATCCACAGTCGATACCGGTATCCCGGAACTGTGCACAGCCCTCAGGCGAGTTCGTTGCCCTCCAGCATCTCCGTCACGAGCGCCGCGATGGCCGACCGCTCCGAGCGCGTCAGCGTGACGTGCGCGAACAGCGGGTGGCCCTTGAGCGTCTCGATCACCGAGGCGACGCCGTCGTGCCGGCCGACCCGGAGGTTGTCGCGCTGCGCCACGTCGTGGGTCAGCACCACCCGCGAGTTCTGCCCGACACGGCTGAGCACGGTCAGCAGCACGTTCCGCTCCAGCGACTGCGCCTCGTCCACGATCACGAACGCGTCGTGCAGCGAGCGGCCGCGGATGTGGGTGAGCGGCAGCACCTCCAGGATGCCGCGGTCCAGCACCTCGTCCAGCACGTTCTGCGACACCAGCGCGCCGAGCGTGTCGAACACCGCCTGACCCCAGGGGTTCATCTTCTCGCCCTGGTCGCCCGGCAGGTAGCCGAGCTCCTGGCCGCCGACCGCGTAGAGCGGCCGGAACACCATGATCTTCTTGTGCTGCTGACGCTCCAGCACGGCCTCCAGCCCGGCGCACAGCGCGAGCGCCGACTTGCCCGTGCCTGCCCGGCCGCCGAGCGACAGGATGCCGATCTCGGGGTCGAGCAGGAGGTCGATGGCCAGCCGTTGCTCCGCCGAGCGCCCGTGCAGGCCGAAGACGTCGCGGTCGCCGCGGACCAGCTTCAGCTCGCCGTCCGCGACGACCCGCCCCAGGGCCGAGCCGCGGTCCGAGTGCACGATCAGGCCGGTGTTCACCGGGAGCGCGTCGACCTGCGAGGTGCTCATCCACTCGTTCTCGTAGAGCGCGCTCATCTGGTCGCTGCCGAGGGAGATCTCCGCCAGGCCCGTCCAGCCGCTGTCGACGACCTGCTCGTGCCGGTACTCCTCCGCCGCCAGGCCGATCGACGACGCTTTGACGCGCATCGGGAGGTCCTTGGAGACGACCGTGACCGCCAGCCCGTCGTTCGCGAGGTTCATCGCCACCGCGAGGATGCGCGAGTCGTTGTCGCCGAGCTGCATGCCGCTCGGCAGCACCGACATGTTGGAGTGGTTCAGCTCCACCCGCAGCGAGCCGCCGTCCCCCACCGGGATCGGGAAGTCGAGCCGTTCGTGCTGGACGCGCAGATCGTCCAGGTTGCGCAGCGCCTGCCGCGCGAAGTACCCGATCTCCGGATCGTTGCGCTTGCCCTCCAGCTCGCTCACGACGACGACAGGGATGACGACAGAGTGTTCGGCGAACCGGAAGATCGCCTTGGGGTCGGACAGCAGAACCGATGTGTCGAGCACGTACGTGCGCTCGTCCTGACGGGTTCCGCTGGGCGCCGACTCGAACTGCCGGGTTCCTGATTCAGCCACGACCACTCCCACCCCGCCGCTCCGCTTCCGCAGGAGCCGGCGGATCATTGGCGAGCCGGCCAGTTGGGTTTCGAAACGAACTTATGTGGCCGTCTCGATCGGGCGCCGTGCCCGATGAGTCGAACGTACGCCGCACCGGCGACATGCGCAGATCGCGCGACCGCGTGTCGTGTTTCGTTCAGGTGAACATTCGCCCCCAGTTCTGGGAGGCGCGGATCAGGCCGCCGAGGCGTACGAGGTGAGCGCCGCGCGCAGCATGTCCAGCGTCTCCCCGGTGGTGCCGGCGTGCACGCTGAGCCGCGCGCTCGTCGTGCGCACCTTGGCGCTGACGCCGTGGTTGAACAGGGAGGCCGCCAGGACCGTGAGCTGTTCGGGCAGCGGCTCCAGCACGACGATCCCCGCGCGCTCGGCGGCGTTGCGCGAGGAGGCGACCGGCACGGCGAACTCGTCGGCGAGGTCGATCACCTGTTCGGCGAGGTCGGAGATCGCCGCGGAGATCTCGGCGACGCCGACGGCAGCGACCTCCTCCAGGGCGGCGGCGAACCGGGCCTCGGCGACCGGGTCCGCATTCGACACCGTGAAGGCCGCTGCGGTCTTCGCCGGCTCGACGATTTCGTCCCACAGTTCGCCCGCACCCGTTCCCACCCAGCCGCTGAAGACGGGTGTCAGATGCTCGATCGCCCGCTCGCTGAGCGCGAGGAAGCCGGTGCCCCAGCCCGCGCGCGTCCACTTCTGGCCGCCGGAGACGACGACATCGGCGACCTCGTACGGCGCTTCGACCACCCCGAAGCCCTGGATGGCGTCGACGATGAGGAGGCGGTCCCCGATCACCTGGCGGATCCCGTCGATGTCCGCGAGGTAGCCGGTGCGCGAGTCGACCAGGCTCACCATCACCGCGCTCGTGGAGTCGGTGAGCTGCTCCTTGATCTGCGCCGGCGTGACCCGGCCGTGGTCGGTCTGCAACCACACCGGCGTCACGACGCGCATCGCCTGCGCGGCGCGCGCGGCGGCGTAGGTCACGCTCGGGAACTCGGCCGGCGACACCAGCAGGTCGCCGCCGGTGAGGCCGAACGCGGCGTGCATCAGCCCGGTGGAGGCGTTCGGCTGGAAGGCGATCTGCTCGGCGGGGAAGCCGGTCAGCGTGCCGATCGCGTCGCGCACGCGCTCGTTCTCGGCGTGCATCCGGTCGACCGTGCCGAAGCGCGCCTTGCCGAGCACCTCGTACTGGCCCAGCGCCTCGGCGCGGACCGTCGCGGACACCGGGCCGACCCGGCCGTAGTCCAGGTACCCCGGCTCCTCGCCGAACCCGGCGGCGAACTCCTCGATCGTCGTCATCGTGACCTCCGGGGTCCATCCTGCCGCCGGAGCCGCCGACTACGCGAATTCTGCGCGCGTCCGGCTGCGGATCAGGACCCGTACCGGCGGTGGCGGCGCGAGTAGTCGCGCATCGCGCGCAGGAAGTCGACCTCGCGGAGGTCAGGGCCGAGCGCCTCCACGAAGTAGAACTCGCTGTGCGCGCTCTGCCAGAGCATGAAGTCGCTGAGCCGCTGCTCCCCCGAGGTGCGGATGACGAGGTCGGGGTCGGGCTGGCCGCCCGTGTAGAGGTGCTCGCCGATGAGATCGGGGGTGAGGAGGTCGGCGAGCGTCTCCAGGCTGCCGCCCTCCGCCGAGTGCGCCGCGACGATGCTGCGCATGGCGTCCGTGATCTCCTTGCGCCCGCCGTACCCGACGGCGAGGTTGATGTGGAGGCCGGTGTTGCCGGCGGTGCGCTTCTCGGCGTCCGCCAGGGCGGCGACCAGCTGCTCGGGGAGGCCGGCCGTCGAGCCGACGTGCTTGACGCGCCAGTCGCGGTACCGGGAGAGGTCGTCGGCGAGCTCGGCGATGATCTCGATGAGCTCGGACAGCTCGGAACTCGGACGGTTGGTGAGGTTGTCGGACGACAGCAGGTAGAGCGTCACGACCTCGATCCCGAGGCCGTCGCACCACTCCAGGAACTCGCGCATCTTGGCGGCTCCCGCGCGGTGGCCGTGTCCGACCGTCGCCATGCCCGCCTGCCGGGCCCAGCGCCGGTTGCCGTCGATGATCATGGCGACGTGCCGCGGCAGCGACTCCGGGCCGAGGTCGCTGAGATAGCGCCGAAGCCGTTTCTGGTACAGGCCGTAAAGCAACCCGTTGGCCGTCTCGGAACTCCGTCTGCTCACGCAGCTACGTTAGCGCCCCCGGAACGGCCCGGTTCCCAGCATCCGGCCACTCGTCTCCCCTACTCTTGCTCCATGACGCCGCGAAACGCCCCCGAGCCCGAGGACGTGGCCGAGATGCTCACCGAGCCGGCCGCCGACCTCCCGCCCGCCGACGCCGCCGTCAAGGAGGACGAGTCGCGCGGGCCGCTGCTGCCGAACATCCCGCTGCTGGACGCGTCCCCCGCCTACCCGGCCGACATCAAGCCGACCTGGCGCGGCTGGATCCACGCCGGCACGTTCCCGGTGACCATCGCCGCGGGCATCGTGCTCATCTCCCTGGCCCAGGGCGCTCCGGCCAAGTGGGCGTCGGCGGTCTTCATGCTCACGTCGATGCTGCTGTTCGGCAACTCCGCGCTCTACCACCGCTTCAACTGGAAGCCACGCACGAAGGTCGTGCTCAAGCGCATCGACCACGCCAACATCTTCCTGCTGATCGCCGGCACCTACACACCGCTCGCGGTGCTCGCGCTGCCGCCGTCGAAGGGCATCGTGCTGCTCTGCTTCGTGTGGGGCGGCGCCCTGCTCGGCATCGGCTTCCGAGTGTTCTGGATCTCGGCCCCGCGCTGGCTGTACGTGCCGATCTATCTGCTGCTCGGCTGGGCGGCGATCATGTACATCGCCGACCTGGTGGACGCCAACGTGGCGATGATGGTGCTGGTCTGCGTCGGCGGTGTCTTGTACACGATCGGCGCCGTGATCTACGGGATCAAGAAGCCGAACCCCTTCCCCGGGGTGTTCGGATTCCATGAGATCTTCCACACCCTGACGGTGCTGGCGTTCCTCTGCCACTGGACGGCCACGCTGCTGATCGCGCTGCATCCCGCGTACAACGGCTGACTCAGCGCCGGGCTGACTCAGCGTTGGGCTGACTCAGCGTCGGGTGTCGCCGTCCGTGTCGTCCGGCTCGGCGCCGTCCTTCGGCTCGCCGGCCTCCGCGTCCAGCTTCTGCGCGATCTCCTCGCGGTAGCGCACGCGGCGGATGCGCCGCGTCATGTCGAGGACCAGCAGCACCGCGGCCACAGCGATCAGGAACGTGACGGTGAAGCCGACCACGCCGGGCGTCACCGAGTCGTCGCTCGGCCCCGAGGTCGGCGACGGCGTGGGGGTCGCGGCCAGCCAGACGCCCGCCTTCAGCAGCAGTTCGCCCATCACACGGCCTGCACGAACGCTGCGGACGGGTCGTTCTGACGCATGGCGGGCTTCGCTTTCGGGTCGGGTGGTTCGGGAGGCGCGAAGCGCGATTCACAGCTTCGTCTCCTAGTCTTGTCTGAGCCTACCGTCACCCCGACGGCGGGCCTGAACGAAGCCCCTGAGAGGCGGACGGCGAGGACATGGCACGCGAGACCGAGGCGCCGTCCGAGACCCTCGCATCCCGCTACGGCCGCACTCCCACGCGCCGCCGCCGCGACCGCTGGCTCCTGATCGGCGGGGCCGTCGGCGTCCTCGCCGTCGTCACCGCCTGGGTGTTCTGGGCCGGCTGGGACAACAACCAGGTCGACCTGGACACCACCGACACCGCTTATGTGATCCCGGACGCCCACCACGTCCGCATCACCTTCACCATCAACGCCCAGCCCGGCACCGGGGTCACCTGCGCGCTGCAGGCGCTGAACGAGGACTTCGCCATCGTGGGCTGGCGGATCGTGAGCTATCCCGGCTCCGTTTCGCGGGTGACGACGCACACGGAGACGATCCGGACCATCCAGCAGAGCAACACGGGTTTGATTAACACCTGCTGGCTGACCTAACATTCTCTGGATACGCCCCGGCCGAGGCCGGGGCGTCTACTTTACCCACCGGCACCGTCCCGGCCGGCTCCGGCCGGTCGTCAGCCGACGCGGCTCAGGCCGCAGGCGCGAAGGAGTTCATCATGTCCCAGGAGTCTCAGGTCACGTTTCTGACCCAGGACGCGTACGAGCGGCTGTCGGCCGAACTCGAGGAGCTCAGCGTCAACGGCCGCAACGAGATCGCGAAGCGCATCGAGGCGGCGCGCGAGGAGGGCGACCTCAAGGAGAACGGCGGCTATCACGCCGCCAAGGACGAACAGGGCAAGATCGAGGCCCGCATCGTGCAGCTCACCAACCTGCTGCGCAGCGCCACGGTCGGCGAGGCGCCGGAGAGCCACGGCGTCGTCGAGCCCGGCACCGTCGTGACCGCGACCATCGCGGGCGACGAGAGCGTCTTCCTGATCGGAAACCGCGAGATCGCGGCCGGCACGGAGCTCCCCGTCTACAGCGAGCAGAGCCCGCTGGGCGCCGCCATCCTCGGGCTCAACACCGGCGACGCGACCGAGTACACCGCTCCGAACGGCCGCCAGATCCCGGTCACGATCGTCAAGGTCGAGACCTACACCGGCCAGTAGCCGCTCGGGTACGCCCGAATCCTCTCGAGAACCGCCGAATGCGCAGACTGTCTGCGCGCCCGGCGGTTTTCGTCATTCCTCGTGGAGGACGGGGTCGTAACCGGCGGAGCGGAGCACCTGGATGACCTGCTGCCGGTGCTCCGTGCCGCGGGTCTCCACGGAGACGTCGAGCTCCACCTGGCTGAGCTGGAAGCCGGTGCCGTGCCGCGTGTGCAGCACCTCCACCACGTTGGCGTTGACGCCGGCGAGGATCTCGGCGATGCGGGCGAGCTGTCCCGGCCGGTCCGGAAGCATGATCGAGAGCCGCAGGTAGCGGTCGGAGGCCGCGAGGCCGTGGGCGATGACGCGCTGCATGAGCAGCGGGTCGATGTTGCCGCCGGAGAGGATCGCGACGACCGGGCCGGGCTGCGTGCCGTCGCCGGTTTCGGGGATCAGCCCGGCGAGGATCGCCGCCACGCCGACCGCTCCGGCCGGCTCCACCACGAGCTTCGCGCGCTCCAGCAGCACCAGCAGCGCGCGGGCGATGTCGTCCTCGGTGACCGTGACAACGGCATCCACCGCGTCGCGGATGATCGCGAAGTTGAGGATGCCGGGCTTGCTGACCGCGATGCCGTCGGCGATGGTGGCGACGAGCCCGATCTCGGTCGGCTCGCCCGCGGCGAGCGACGCCGGGTACGCGGCGGCGTTGGCCGCCTGCACGCCGATGACCCGCACGGTACGCCCTTCGCGGGCGGCGCGCTGCTTGACAGCGCTCGCGACGCCGGAGATGAGCCCGCCGCCGCCGATCGGAACGACGATGGTCTGCACGTCGGGCACTTCGTCCAGGATCTCGAGGCCCAGGGTGCCCTGCCCGGCGACGACGTCCGGGTGGTCGAACGGCGGGATGAGCACCGCGCCGGTCTCCGCTGCGAAGTCGGCCGCGGCCCGCAGGGTCTCGTCGACGATGCTGCCGCTCAGCACGACGTCGGCGCCGTACGCGCGCGTCGCCTGGAACTTGGGGATGGCCACGCCCACCGGCATGAAGATCGTGGCGTGGATGCCGAGCTCGCGGGCGGCGAAGGCCACACCCTGCGCGTGATTGCCCGCCGATGCGGCGACGACGCCGCGCGCCCGCTCCTCCGCGTTCAGCTTGGAGAGCCGGTGGTAGGCGCCGCGGATCTTGTACGACCCGGTGCGCTGCAGGTTCTCGCACTTGAGGATGACCGGTGCGCCGAGCACGTCGGTCAGGTACCGCGAGGTCTCGAGCGGCGTCGGCTGAGCGACCTTGGCCACGATTGCGCGCGCCGCTTCGATCTCGTCGAGGCCGGGGCCTGCGAACGGGGTGCGCGTCGGATCGGTCGCCGTGTCCACTCGCACAGCCTACCGGTGCGCATATACCGCTGACTGTATGCGTTTGCCGCTATCCGCGGGGCGCACGCCGGGGCCGCGGGACGGTCTCCCAGATCGCGCCCTCGGGGGCCACGGTGGCCACGGGCGGCCGGGTGCGCCACGCTCCCGACGAGACGTAGTGCACCATCACGTTGAGCACGGCCACGAACGGGACCGCGAAGAGTGCGCCGGGGATGCCTGCCAGCAGCGACCCGGCCGCGACCGCCAGCACAACGGCCAACGGGTGGACCTTCACGGCGCTGCCCATGATGAGCGGCTGGAGCACGTGCCCTTCGATCTGCTGCACGAGCAGCACGACCCCGAGCATGATGAGCGCGAACACCCAGCCCTTGAACACGAGCGCGATGAAGACCGCCAGTGCGCCGGTGATGACCGCGCCGACGATCGGGATGAACGACCCGAGGAAGACGAGCACCGCGATCGGGATCACCAGCGGCAGGCCGAGGAAGAACGCGCCGAGGCCGATGCCGAGGGCGTCGATGGAAGCGACGAGCACCTGCACCTTCGCGAAGTTGCGCAGCGTCAGCCAGCCCGCCTGGCCCGCGCCGTCGACGGCCGCGCGCGCGTTCTTCGGGAAGATCCGGACGATCCAGCCCCAGATGCTGCGGCCGTCGATGAGGATGAACAGCACGCTGAACAGCGTCAGCAGCGCCCCGGTGAGCACGTGGCCCAGCGTGGAGCCGATCGAGAGCACGCCGGAGATGTAGACCTGGCTGTCCTGCTGCACGGACGTCCAGATCGACTGGAACGCGCTGTCGATCTGGTCCTTGGTGAGGCCGAGCGGCCCGGTGGTCAGCCAGCGCCGGAACTCGTCGAACGCCGCGACCGACTGGGTCTGGAGGTCGCGGCTCTCCCGCGTGACCTGCCAGATCGCGAGGTAGAACAGTCCGCCCACGACCACGACGAGAGTGACGACGGTGACGACGATCGCCAGCCAGTGCGGCCAGCGGCGCCGGATCAGGAAGTCCTTGAACGGCACCAGCAGCGCCGCGAGGAGCACGGCGATCAGCACCGGGACGACGATGAGCCGGAGCTGGACGATGAGGAAGATCGCCACGGCGATCACCGCACCGATGACCAGCAGACGCCACGACCAGGCACCCGCCAGGCGGACGCCGCGCGGCAGCGACTCCGCCACGGGCTCGGCCGGCTCGGTGCGCGCCGCGAGGTCGCGCCGACGCTTCAGGAAGCGCGCCCTGGCCGGCGGGACGGACGGATTCTGCGCTGCCGGAGCGTCGCTCTCTGCCATGCCCGCCAGTCTAGGCGCGCTCAGCGGTGGTTCCTGAAGGATCGCTCAGCGAGCTCCGATCAGGGTTCGAACACGAGTGGCGGGTGCTCGATGGAGGTCGAGAACCACTGCCAGCCGGGGCCGGACGACGTCTGCTGGATCGAGGCGTAGGTGATCTGGTTGGGTGGGACGTTGTTGAGGCGGACCGAGACCGAGACGTTGCCGTTCACGGTCTTGACGCCGGCGCCGGAGACGGTCCCCGGTCCGGCGTAGCCTCCCACCGTGAGCGACACCGGGCCGCTCGTGGCGATCAGGAACTCCACGACGTAGCTCGCGACTCCCGTGGCCCCGTAGGCTCCCGGGTCGAAGTGCACGGAGACGCCCGGGCCGCCGGACGGGACCTGCCGGAAGCTGAACGACGCGTACGGCGTGCCGGTGGTGTCGGTCTGCATGATGTCCGACGCGATCAGCGTCAGGTTGGTGCGGCCTTTGCCGACCGTGTGGGTCGGGCTGATGGTGTCGATCGGGAAGAAGAAGGGCGGCCACCAGTGGATGTCGCCCGGGCGGATCCGAGTGACCACGTCACTCGGCGAGAGGGTCTTCACGAATGTTGAGGGGTCGATGGCGTCCGAATACTCGGCGTCCGCCCCCGGGACGATGCCAGACATGAGGATTACTCTACTGACGCCGCCCGCGATGCGCGACCGTGCCTCCACGGATTCCGGGCGGAGGCTAGGCCTCCGGCGCGACGGTGACGGGCGTGCCCGACAGCGCGAGGCGCACGTGCTCGCCCGGCACGGGGAGGTCGCGCGCACCGTGCTGGACGGCGAGCTCGGACCCGTCCGCGAGGCGCACCCGCGTGCGGCGCAGCGCGCCGAGGAAGCTGGTCGTCAGCACCTCGGCCGGGATCCCGTCGCCCGCCAGCAGCACGTCCTCAGGGCGCAGGTACGCCGTGACCGGCCCGTCCGCCGCGGGCGCCGCGAGCGGCACCGTCTGGCCGAGCACGGCGAGCACGCCGCCCGACACCGTCCCCGGCACGCGGTTGGTCAGCCCGACGAACTCCGCGACGAACGCCGTCGCCGGCCGGTGGTAGAGCTCCTCCGGCGAGCCGATCTGCTCGATCGCGCCCGCGCGCATGACCGCGACCCGGTCGGCGACGGCGAGCGCCTCCTCCTGGTCGTGCGTCACGAAGAAGGTCGTGATCCCGAGCTCGGTCTGGAGGCGGCGGATCTCCTCGCGCAGCTGCACGCGCACCTTGGCGTCGAGCGCCGACAGCGGCTCGTCCAGCAGGAGGACGCGCGGCTCGGTGACCAGTGCCCTGGCGAGCGCCACGCGCTGCTGCTGACCGCCGGAGAGCTGGTGCGCGTAGCGCTCGGCGTGGTGGTGGAGGCCGACCAGCTCGAGGGTCTCCAGGGCGCGACGACGGCGCTCGGCTGCCGGGACCTTGCGCATCCGCAGCCCGAACTCCACGTTCTGGCCGGAGGTGAGATGCGGGAACAGCGAGTACGACTGGAAGACCATGCCGAGGTCGCGCCGGTTGGTCGGCTCGTCGGTGACGTCGCGGCCGTCGATGAGGATGCGGCCGGAGTCCACCCGCTCCAGCCCGGCGAGCGAGCGCAGCGCGGTGGTCTTGCCGCAGCCGGACGGCCCGAGCAGGGCGATGAACTCCCCCGGCTCGGCCGCGAGCGAGAACCCGGCCAGGCCGGCGCCTCCGCCGAAGTCGCGGACGAGCCCTTCGAGCGCGACGGTCGAGCCGAGGCGCGGGGCGGTTTCGAGTGCGGACATCTACGAGCCTTTCGCGACGCGCCGCCGGGCGCTGACGGCCCGGTCGACGACGAAGAGGAGGACGAACGCGAACACCAGCGCGAGGAGCGCGAAGATGACCGCGACGAACGGGTCGGACTGCGACACCAGCAACAGCGAAGTCTGCAGGTTGACGCGGCTGAGCAGGGAGGCGATGGTGAACTCGCCGAGCACCACGGCGACCGACAGGGCCGAGGCGGCAAGGATCCCGCGGCGCAGGTTGGGCACGAGCACGCGCCAGAACACGATGCCCCACCGGGCGCCGAGCGAGCGCGCGGCTTCGCTGAGCGTCGTCATGTCGACGGCCGCCACGTTGCTCTGGATGGCCCGATACGCGTACGGGAGCACGGTGATGCCGTACGCGAAGGCGAGCGTCCAGGCGCCGGAGCCGAACACGCTCGTCACGACGGCGTAGGTCGGCGCGAGGCCGACCACCATCACGATCGCCGGGATCATGATCGGCAGCAGGCAGACGCCCTCCAGCAGCCGGCGCAGCTTCGGGAAGCGCAGCTCGACGAGCACGATGGTCGGCAGCAGCACGAGCAGGACGATCGCGACCGTGACCACCGCGAGCACGAGCGAGTTGCCGAGACCCTGGTAGACGCGGTCGTACCGCGTGGTCTCGCCTCCGAACACGGCCGCCCAGCGGTCGAAGCTGTAGACCCCCGGCTTCGCGGTGCGCAGCGTGAACTCGAGCATCGAGAACAGCGGGATGAGGAAGAACGCGCCGAGCACCACCCAGATCACCGTACGGACGACCGGGCCGGGACCGAGGCGCAGCGGCTGCGCGCGCCGGCTCATCGCTGCCACCGGGCGGTCCGGCGCACCAGCGCCGAGTAGGCGAGCATGACGACGACCATGACCGCGAGCATCCCGAGCGCCATCGCGCCGGCGAGGTTCGCCCGGCCCAGCACGGTCTCGGAGATGAGCGCCTGGCGGATCTGCAGCGACACGATGTTGTTCGCCTGGCCGACGAGGGCCGCCGCGGTGGCGTACGACGAGAACGCGTTGGCGAACAGCAGCAGCAGGCTGCCCAGGAACGACGGCAGCAGAATCGGCCCGCCGACCCGGGTCCAGTAGGTCCAGCGGGTGCCGCCGAGGGTCGCGGTCGCCTCCAGCCACTGCGGGCGCAGGCCCTCCAGTGCGGGCAGGAAGGTGATGACCATGAGCGGGATCTGGAAGTACAGGTACGGCAGGATCAGGCCGGGCACGGTGTAGAGCCACACGCCGTTCGCGTAGATGTCGAGGTGGAAGGTGTTGCGCAGCAGCACCGTCACCAGGCCCTGCGCGCCGATCGTGGCGATGAACGCGAAGGCCAGCATGACGCCGCCGAACTGGGCGAGGACGCTGCTGGCGGAGTCGACGAGGGACCGCGCGGCGCCGCCCTGGCGCGAACCGAGCATCGCGAAGCACAGCGCGGCTCCGGCGACCGCGCCGACGATGGCGGTCACGGCCGACAGCCAGAACGCACCGAAGAACGAGCCGGCGATGGCCGGCTCGGCGAGACCGGTGAGGTTGGCCCAGGTGAATCGGCCGTCGGCGTCCACGAAGCCGCTGCCGACCGCGACCAGGGTCGGGACGGCGAGGAAGATCACGACGTAGAGGGCGAACGGGGTGAGGCCGAGCGCGGCGGCGACACCGCGGCGCCGGCCGCGGCCGCGCGTGGAACGGGGCGGCTGCGCCGCCGACGACGGCTGCCGCCGGGAGTCGCGTGAGGCGACCCCGGCGGCAGCGTCGGCCGCGGGTGCGGCGATGGTTTCGGTCATCAGCCGACCGCGTTGGCCCACTTGGCGTTGAGCAGGGTGCCGGCGTCCGTGGCCTGCTTGTCCGTCATCACGGCGACCTTCTCCAGCTTGCCCGGGAAGTCCTTGGTGTCGAGCGTGCCGGCCTTCTCCATGGCGTCGACGCGGGCCGGGTAGGCGCCGCCCTTCAGCCAGGCGTTCTGCGCAGCGTCGCTGTAGAGGTACTCCTCCCAGAGCCGGGCGGCCGCGGGGTGCGGGGCGTCCTTGTTGATGGCCTGGTTGTAGTAGCCGACGTACGCGGTGCCCGGGAGGACGACGTACTTCCAGTTCACGCCGCCCGACTTGATCGTGTCGGACGTGGCGTAGCCCTTCTGGTTGAACGACCAGTCCAGCAGGACCGGGGTCTCGCCGGACGCGATGGTGTTCGGCTTGCCGTCGGCGGCGTTCCAGTTGCCCGCAGCCTTCAGCTTGGTGAACCAGTCGATGCCCGGGGTCAGGTCGTCCAGCGTGCCGCCGTTCTGGAGGTCGGCGTACGCGACGGCGCCCGCCGCGGCGGCCGCCTGGGTCGGGTTGCCGTTGAGCGCGACGGCGCCCTTGAACTCCGGCTTGAGCAGGTCGGCGAACGACTTCGGCGCGGTCTTGATCTTGTTCGCGTCGTAGCCGACGGACATGACGCCGTAGTAGCCGACCTTCCAGAGGCCGTCCTTCTCCTTCTGCGCGGCCGGGATGTCGGCGAAGCCGGTCGGCTTGTACGGCGCGAAGTACTGCGTGTTCGCGAGCGCCACCGACGAGCCGATGTCGAAGGTGTCGGGAGCGGTGTCCTGACCCTTCAGCTTCTTGGCGGCGTCGATCTCCTCCTGGCTGGACGCGCTGTCCTGGCTCGGGTTGATCGTGATGCCGTACTTCTTGGTGAAGCCGTCGAAGATCTCCTGGTAGTTGGCCCAGTCACCCGGCGTCGCGATGATGTTGAGGCTGCCCTCCTTCTTCGCGGCGGCGACGAGAGCGTCCATCCCACCGGCGGAGGCGACGTCGGTGGCGGTGGCGGCCTTGTCGCCCCCGGTGCTGCTGCTCGCGTCGGCGCCGCCGGAGCAGGCGGCGAGCGAGAGGGCCACGACGGCGGCCGCTGCGGCGAGTCCGGCGATGCGGGCGCGCTTGTTGATCACGGAATATCCTCCAGTGCACGGGTTGTCGGCCGGGAAGTGCGACCCGGCTCGTCGCCACGCTAGGGACGTTGGGATACGCGTGGGCCAGCGGGCGGTGTCCAGTCGGTGAACGTCCAGTGTCAGACCTTGCCGCTAGGGTCGACCCGTGGTCGAACAGCTCTCCCCCGCCCTCGCGCGCCGCATCGCGCTCGCCGCCCAGGGCTTCGGCCGCCCGCGCCCCGCCGTCGTGGGCGCGCGCCAGCTCAACGGGCTCATCGACCGCATCAACCTCCTGCAGATCGACTCGGTGAACGTGTTCGAGCGCAGCCACTACCTGCCGGCGTTCGCCCGGCTCGGCGCCTACGACCGCAGCCTGCTCGACCGGCTGACCTTCGACGCGCGCGGTCCGCACACCGAGTACTGGGCGCACGAGGCGGCGTTCGTCCGCAAGGAGGACTGGCCGCTGTTCCGCTGGCGGATGCGCCAATATCAGGAGCGGTACGGCACCGGCAACGCCTGGTTCGCCGCCCACGAGTCGACGCTGACGTGGCTGCGCAGCGAGCTGGCCGCCAAAGGCCCGCTCGCGGCCAGCGAGATCGAGCACGACGCCAACCGGCGCTCCGGGCCGTGGTGGGGCTGGTCGGAGGTCAAGCGCGCGCTGGAGCGGATGTTCCTGTTCGGCGAGGTCGCCATCGCCGGCCGCACGCGCTTCCAGCGCCGCTACGGGCTGGTGGAGGACGTCCTCCCGGCGAGCGTGCTCGACCGCACGGTGAGCGACGCCGACGCCATCCGGGAGCTGATGCGCCGCTCCGCCGTCGCGCACGGCATCGGCACGGTCCGGGACTTCGCCGACTACTACCGGCTGAAGGGTCCGGCCGTCGCGGTCGCGCTGCAGGAGCTGGAGGACGCCGGCGAGGTGATCCCGGTGCAGGTGAAGGGCTGGAACGGCGCCGGAGACCGGCCGCTCACGACCTGGCTGCACCGCGACGCGCGCAAGCCGCGCAGCATCGAGACGGCGGCGCTGCTGTCGCCCTTCGACCCGGTCGTCTGGTTCCGCGACCGGGCGCTGCGGGTGTTCGGGTTCCACTACCGCATCGAGATCTACACGCCGGCGCCGCAGCGCGTGTACGGGTACTACTCGCTGCCCATCCTGCTCGACGACGAGCTGGTCGGCCGCATCGACCTCAAGAGCGACCGTCAAGCCGGCGTGCTGCGGGTCCAGTCCGCCTGGACGGAGGACGGCGACGCCGGCCGCGTGGCCGAGCGCCTCGTCCCGCTGCTCGGCGAGACGGCCGCCTGGCAGGGCCTCGGCGATGTCGTGGTCGCCGAGGGCGCGCGGGGCGACCTGGCGCCGATCCTCGCCGCCGAGCTCGCGGCGCAGAGCGCGTCGGGCGGCTGAGACTCGACCTCGCGGAAGCGCGGGGTGCGGGGGTAAGGTGCGGGCATGAGTTCACCGCTGGAGTACCTGGACGCCGACGGGGCCGATGAGGCCGACTACGAACAGCCCATGCGCGAGCTCTTCGCCTACCGCGACGGCGAACGCTGGCTCGACGGCATCGTGACCGGCGTCAAACGCGGGGCCGACGGCCGCGCGCACGTGCAGTTCGACAACCGGATGTGGGTGACCACCGACGACATCCGGGAGTCGAGCCACTACATCGCGGTGCTGCTCAACCCGGACTCCACGGTGTACGCGGAGGTCATCACCGGCTACCGCGACGGCGCCCCCGCCGAGCTCATCCGCGACATCGACGTGGTCGACGGCGCGAACAATGCCGGCACCGCGTGGCGTCCGCTGGACGAGCGCGCCGTCGGCAGCCGCGTCCGCTACCGCTACACCGGCACCGCCGAGCTGGAGGCCGCCGAGGCGTAGCAACTCCGGAGACTCCACGCGACACGCCGCCGCGGAGTCCGTAACTCCGGAGATCCGACCGACGCACCCCGCGAAGACCGTAACTCCGGAGATCCGACCGACGTACCCCGCGAAGACCGTAACTCCGGAGAGTCGCGGCGCGTGGCGACCGAGATCTCCGGAATTGCTGACCGGCCTAGAAGGTGGAACCCATCTTCTCGAGGCGGTCGACGCGCTCCGGGATGGGCGGGTGCGTCGAGAACAGCCGGCTCATCAGGCTGGGCTTGAGCGGCTCCGCGATCCAGAGGTGCGCCATGCTGCTGTTCTGCCGTCGCATCGGACGGCCGTAGTCCTGCAGCTTGAGCAGGGCGCTGGCGAGCGCGTCGGGGTGCCGTGTCGTGATCGCCCCGGTGGCGTCGGCCAGGTATTCGCGCTGCCGGGAGACCGCGAGCTGCACGAGCGTCGCCACGAGCGGGGCGATGATCGCCGCGACCAGCCCGAACACCAGCAGCAGCGGGTTGCCGCCGTTGTTGTTGTTGTTGCGGTTGTTGCCGCCGAAGAACGCCATCCGCACGAAGATGTCGGCGATGAGCCCGATCGCGACCGTGAGGCCGAAGACGATCATCGAGAGCCGGATGTCGTAGTTGCGCACGTGCCCGAGCTCGTGCGCCATGACGCCCTCCAGCTCGGCGTCGTTCATGATGTCGAGCAGGCCGGTGGTCGCCGCGACCGAGGCGTGCTGCGGGTCCCGCCCGGTGGCGAACGCGTTGGGCGCCGGGTCGTTGATGATGTAGACCGCGGGCATCGGGGTGCCGGTCGTGATCGAGAGGTTCTCCACGACATTCCAGAGGCGCGGGTTGTCGGCCTTGGTGATCGGCACCGCGCCGGACATGCTCAGCGCCTGGCTGGACGCCATGAAGTACTGGAAGACGGCGTAGACGATGGCGCCGATGCCGACCCAGGCGAGGATCGCCCAGCTGTTGTAGATGACCGAGAACAGCCAGCCGAGCGCGCCGATGAGGATCAGGAACAGCAGGATGATGAAGACGGTGTTGCGCTTGTTCCTTGCGATAGCCCTGTACATCGACGACCTAGAACTGGACGCGCGGCGGCTCGGCGATCGCCGCCAGGTTGTCGACCTCGAAGAACTCGCGCTCGCTGAAGCCGAGGCGACGGGCGAACAGGTTGTTCGGGAACACCTTGATCTTCGTGTTGAACTCGCGCACCCCGCCGTTGTAGAACCGGCGCGAGGCCTGGATCTTGTCCTCGGTGTCGACCAGGTCGGCCTGCAGGCGCAGGAAGTTCTGGCTCGCCTGCAGCTGCGGGTAGGCCTCCGCCACGGCGAAGATGCTCTTCAGCGCGGTCTGCATGTGCCCCTCGGCAACGGACGCCTCACCCGGCGTCTGCGCCGACAGCGTCTCGGCGCGCGCCTTCGTCACCGACTCGAAGACCCCGCGCTCGTGCGCGGCGTAGCCCTTGACCGTCTCGATCAGGTTGGGGATGAGGTCGGCACGGCGCTTGAGCTGCACCGTGATGTCGCTCCACGCCTCGTCCACCCGCACTTTGAGCGTGACGAGCGAGTTGTACGTGGCCCAGAAGTAGATTCCGATGATCGCGACGAGCACGACGACGATGATGACCGGAATGAGCCATTCCATTGCGGGAACTCCTAAGCGTGAATGCGCCGATCGACTGCGCTAACAGCATCCTAAGGGCCGCGGATGCGCCTCCCACGGGCTTCCCATCACACTCGAAGCAACCGCAATGCGGATGGACAGCGCACCCGGTCGGGGGTGCACAATGGCAAACGTGAGTGAGGTCGCCGAGCGCCGCAGGAGGGGTCGGCCGCGCAAGGAGCGCGGAGCGGCCTCGACCCGCACGGCGATCGTGCGCGCGGCGGCGGAGGAGTTCACCGAGCGCGGCTACGAGGCGGCCTCCCTGCGCGCGGTGGCCCGCCGGGCGGGTGTCGACTCCGCGCTCGTCCACCACTACTTCGACGACAAGGCCGACCTGTTCGCGGCGACCCTGGAGGCCCCGCTGCGGCCGGACCGGGTGCTGGACGTCGTGCTCGGCGCCCCGCGCGACGCGGTCGGCGAGACGCTGGTGCGCTACCTGCTCACCCAGCTGGAGGACGAGCGCGCCGCCGGCCGAATGGTGCTCATCCTGCGCACCGTGCTGAGCAGCGGCCCCGGCACCCGGATGCTGCGGGAGTTCCTGACCCGGGAGGTGTTCGCCCGGCTGGCGGCGCTCGCGAACGCCGACGACGCGCAGCTGCGCGCCGATCTGGCCGCCTCGCAGATCGTCGGCGTGATGATGACGCGGTACGCGCTGAAGCTCGAGCCGATCGCGAGCGCGGACCCGGACGAGCTCGCCCGGCGGGTGGGGCCGGTGATCCAGTGGCATCTGTTCGGGGACGTTGACGGAGGCCGCGGTCCAGGCGAATAATTCATCACATGATGAATTCATCGTCCGCGGAGACCGGTCTCGTCGAGGAGGCCGCCGTCGTGATCGACGGGCTGCGGGTCAAGCGCGGCCGCACGATGGTGCTCGACGGCCTCGACCTCCGCATCCCGCGCGGCCAGGTCGTCGGCCTGCTCGGGCCGAGCGGCTGCGGCAAGACGACGCTGATGCGCTCCATCGTGGGCGTGCAGCGCGTGGACGGCGGCGAGGTCGCGGTGCTGGGACAGCCCGCCGGGTCGTCGGCGCTCCGGCACCGGGTCGGCTACGTCACGCAGGCGGCGAGCGTCTACGACGACCTGACCGTGCGGCAGAACCTGGCGTACTTCCGCAACGTGCTCGGCGCCGGCAAGGCGGACATCGAGCGCGCGATCGAGGCCACGGACCTCGGACCGAACGCCGGACGGCTCGTCTCCACCCTCTCCGGCGGCGAGCGCAGCCGGGTGTCTCTCGCCGCAGCGCTGCTGGGTTCCCCCGACCTGCTCGTGCTCGACGAGCCGACCGTGGGACTCGATCCGCTGCTGCGGGTCGAGCTGTGGACGTTGTTCCACCGGCTGGCGCACGGCGGCACCAGCCTCCTGATCTCCAGCCACGTCATGGACGAGGCGACCCGCTGCGACCGGCTGCTGCTCATGCGGGAGGGCGGCATCCTCGCCGACACGACCCCGGAGGAGCTGCTGACCGAGACCGGTGCGGCGGACGCGGAGGGCGCGTTCCTCACGCTGCTGCGGCGCCGCCATCCCCGGCACTCGCTGGGTGAGGCCGCGGAGGGCGCGGAGGACACCGAGCACGAGCACGACGGAGACGGGGAGGCCGCCCGATGAACGCGACACGCACCCTCGCGACGGCCGGCCGCGTGCTCATGCAGATCCGGCACGACCCGCGCACGATCGGGCTGCTGATCGTCGTGCCGAGCCTCCTGATCGGGCTGGTGGCCTGGATCTTCACGGACACGGATGTGTTCGCCACCATCGGCCCGGCGATCGTGGCGCTCTTCCCGTTCATCGTCATGTTCCTGGTGACCAGCATCACGACGCTGCGGGAGCGCCGCACCGGCACACTCGAGCGGCTGCTGTCGATGCCGCTCGGCCGGGGCGACTTCATCCTCGGCTACACGCTGGCCTTCGGACTGCTCGCGATCCTGCAGTCGCTCGTGGCGGTCGGCTACGCGGTCTGGGTGTGCGGCCTGGAGATCAAGGGCGACCCCTGGCTGATGGTGGCGGTCGCCGTCACCGACGCCGTGCTGGGGAGCACGCTCGGCCTGTTCGCCAGCGCGTTCGCGCGCACCGAGTTCCAGGTCGTGCAGTTCATGCCGCTGATCGTGTTCCCGCAGATCCTGCTCGGCGGGATCTTCATCCCGCGCGACCAGCTCCCGGACGGCCTCCGGCAGATCAGCGACTGGCTGCCGCTCTCGCACGCCGTCGACGCGCTCAACGCCGTCTCAACGGACTCGCACGACGCCGCGTACATCGGCGGCCAGCTCCTCATCATCGGCGCCTTCGCCGTCGCCGCCGTCGTCGTCGGCGCCCTCACCCTCCAGCGCCGCACCCCCTAGCCGCCTGCCATCCATTCCTGAGTTGTGTACGCCTGAACACGGCGTGTCGCGTGCGCAACTCCGGGAGAGATGGTCGGTCAGGGGCCGAGGACGCGGCGGAGGTAGGCGTTGTCGAAGCGGCGGTCGGGGTCGAGGCGGTCGCGCACGGCGAGGAAGTCGTCGAAGCGCGGGTAGACGGCGCGCAGCACCCCGGCGTCGCGGCCGTGCATCTTGCCCCAGTGCGGGCGGCCGTCGTGGGCGGCCATGATGTCCTCGACCGCGGAGAAGTACTCGGTCGGGTCCTCCCGGTAGTAGCGGTGCACGGCGATGTAGCCGCTCTCGCGCTGGTACGCGGTCGACAGCCAGTTGTCGTCCGCGGCGGCGGACCGCACCTCGATCGGGAAGGAGATCCGCCAGCCGCGCCGCTCGATGAGCGCCTTGACCTCGGCGAGCGCCCCTGGCACGGCCTCCCGCGGGATCGCGTACTCCTGCTCGCGGAAGCGCACGGTGCGGTTGGTGACGAACACGCGCGGCGCGTGGTCGGTGAAGTCGCGGTTGCCGGTGAGCTTCTGGGCGAGCCGGCTGAACGGCGGGATCACGCCCGGCACGACCGTGCCGACCGCGCAGACGCCGCGGTAGAGGCCGTTGGCGAGCAGCTCGTCGTCCAGCCAGCGGCCGGCCGCCGACAGCGGAGCCCGTCGCTCGGTGAGCGGCAGCCGCGTGTTCGTCTTGGTCAGGCCGGTCTCGGTGTGCGGGAACCAGTAGAACTCGAAGTGGTCCTCCCGCGCCGAGCGCTCCAGGTAGCTGTCGAGCACCTGCTGCAGGGGCTCCGGCCGTTCGACGGCCCTCAGGAGGTACGCCGGCACGCACTGCAGGGTGAGGTCCACGATGACGCCGAGCGCGCCGAGCCCGAGGCGGGCGGCCGGCAACAGCTCGGCGTTCTCGTCCTCGCTGATCGTCAGGAGCTCGCCCGCGCCGGTGACGAGCGTCAGCGCGACGATCTGCGTCGCCAGGCCGCCGAACGATCCGCCGGTGCCGTGCGTGCCGGTGGAGGTCGCGCCGGCGATGGTCTGCCGGTCGATGTCGCCCATGTTCTGCAGCGCGAGACCGTACGGCCGCAGCAGCCGCGGGAGCTGATGGAGGCGGGTGCCCGCTGCGAGGCGGACCCGGCCGCGTTCGAGGTCGACGTCGAGGACGCCGCTGACGTCCTCCAGGTCGAGCAGCACGCCCGGCGCCGCCGCGATCCCGGTGAAACTGTGCCCGGCGCCGACGGCTTTGATCCGCATCCCCTGCCTCGCCGCGGCCATGACGGCGCGCTGCACCGCCTCGGCGTCGCGCGGGCGCTCGACGCGCTGCGGCCGGATGGACTCGCTGCGACCCCAGTTCCGCCAGACGCCGCCGCTGGCCGTCATAGGAACACCCTGCCCTCGCCGCGGTAGGTCGGGACGGAGCCGACGACCGTCGCCCGGCCCGCCACCGTGTCCACGAGGTGGAAGTCGTTCACGTGCTCGCTGAGCTCGCCCGACTTCGTGTGCCGCAGCCAGACCCGGTCGCCGACGCGCAGGACGGCGGCGGCGGCGCCGGTGACCGGCGTCTGCACCTCCCCCGCCATCTCGCGGTCGACCAGGGACAGCCCGGTCGGCCACTCGAGCTTCGGGAGGCGGTCGGGGCCGGGCGGGCCGGACGCGATCCAGCCGCCGCCGAGCAGCGTCGCCGTGCGCTCGTCCGGCCGCCGCACCACCGACAGCGCGAAGGACGCCGCCGGCGCGGGGCGGAACCCGCGGTAGGTGTCGAACAGGTGGCCGCCGAACAGGCCGCTGCCCGCGGCGATCTCGGTGACCGACGGGTCGGAGGCCGTGAACTCGAGCGAGCCGGTGCCTCCGCCGTTCACGAACTCCAGGTCCGCCAGCGCGCGGACGGCGGCGACCGCCTCCCCGCGGCGGGCGATCAGCTCCTCGCGGGAGTTCTTCTGCATCCAGCGCAGCGTCGCGGCCCACGCCGGGCGGCCGGGCGGGTTGTCGCCCTGGCCGGCGATCTGCGCCTCGTAGCCCATCATCCCGACCAGGGTGAAGCCCGGACGGCGCGTGACCGCCTCCGCCACAGCGCGCACGGTCTCGACGCTGTGCAGCGGCGAGCGGTAGACGCCGATGTGGCCGAGCACCGGCGCGTCCCACGAGGAGTCGAGCTCCAGGCAGAGCCGGATGGTCTCCCGCTGCGCCGGCGGGACGACCGCGTCGATGAGGTCGAGGTGCGCGACCGAGTCGACCATGAGCGTCACCCGGGAGGCCAGCTCGGGCGAGGCCGCCAGGCGTGCGATCGCGGCCCGGTCCGCGGTCGGGTAGCCGACGACGACATCCTCGATCGGCGCGTGCCCGCTGTCGCCCTCGGCCAGCCAGAGCGCCTCGGGCAGCGTGTACGCCAGCACTCCCGCGTAGCCGGGGAGGGCGAGGACGGCGTCCAGCACCGAGCGAACGCGCACCGACTTGGAGGCGACCCGGATCGGCTTGCCTGCGGCCCGGCGGAGCATGTCGTGCGTGTTGTGCCGCAAGGCGGGCAGGTGCAGCACGCCGAAGGCGGGGTCGAGCCGTGCGGTCGCGGCGCTCAGCGCCGGCCAGAACACGTCGGGCGTGGTCCAGGTGCGCTCGGCCGCGGTGGGCGCGGTGGCCAGGTCGATCGTGGTCATCAGCGCACCGCCTTCACCCGGGCCACCGCGAGCGCGCCCGCGAACGCGAACACCCCGGAGAGGACGAAGAGGCCGACGAACCCGCCGAGCGCCGCGACGATCGCGGCGCCGAACAGCGGCGCCATCGCCTGCGGCACGGCCGTCGCGATGTTCATGATGCCGAGGTCCTTCCCGCGATTCTCCGGGTCGGGCAGCACCTGGGTCGCGAGCGCCTGGTCCACCGAGAGGAAGCAGCCGTAGCCGAGGCCGAGAAGCCCGGCGGCGACCATCGCGACGGACAGCTCCGGCACGAACGCCAGCAGCAGCGCGGCGACGCCCTGCAGAGCGGAGGACACGAACACGAACGCCTTGCGCCTCCCGAGCCGGTCGGAGAGCCGGCCGAGCGCGAGCGACGCGACGATGACGAACACCATGTAGATGAGGATCAGCACGAGCAGATCGTCGTCGGCGTGCTCATCGTGCAGCCCGAACTCCAGGAAGTACAGCAGCAGGGAGGTGCCGAACGCGTTGCCGAAGTTCACCAGCACCCGGCTCAGCAGCGTCCAGCCGAAGTCGGGATGCTCGCGCGGGCTGATCCAGAGCCCCTCCACGACGCCGCGGAACGTCATCCGCTCGCGCAGGTGCGGCGGCAGCACCGCGTCGGGCAGGAACAGGAACGGCAGCACCAGCAGCACCAGCAGCACGGCCATCGCGGTGTAGCCGACCAGCGCGCCGACGAACACGTAGGTGACAAGCGAGACGCCCAGGATGATCCCGATCGCCTGCGGCGCGCTGATCCAGCCCGAGACGTAGCCGCGCTGGCCCACAGGCACCTGGTCCGAGATCGTCGCGGTCAGCGCCGCGGTGAGGACGCAGAACCCGGTGAGCGCGAGCGACCAGAACACGCCGATGCCGACCATCGTCGTCTGCAGGCCGAGCAGCACCAGCGACAGCGCGAACAGGGCCGTCCCGCCGGCGATCCACGGGCGGCGCCGGCCGAACCGGCTCGTGGTGCGGTCGGAGAGCGCACCGGTGAGCGGGTATGCGACGATCGCGCAGACGCCCGAGATGCCGGAGATGATGCCGAAGGCGACGACGTTGTCGACCCAGTAGGTGGTGTGCAGCTGAGCCTGCACCTGGTCGGGCAGCAGCTTCTGGATGGGGGCGAGCTGCGCCATCCAGACGCCCAGCCAGGCGACGGCGAAGGCGGCGACCCAGCGGCCGGGGACGCGGCGGGTCGGTTCGGCGAAGACGGCCGGCGTCGAGGTGTGGGTCATCGGGCTCCTGCGTTCGGGTGGAGGGCGGAGGGGGTGGAGACGGCGGAGCGGGCGGAGACGGCGGAGGGGGCTGTGGCAGCGGGAGGCGGGGCGACGGCGAGCGCGGCGAGCGCATCAGCGGCGAAGTCCATCGCGCGCTCGGCCGCGGCGTCGTCGCGGGTCACCAGCCAGGCGATGGTGAGCCCGTCGGTGAGGGTCACCAGCAGCCGGGCGACCTCGGCGACCGGCCGGCCCCAGGTGCTGCCGGTGAGCTCGGCCGCGTCGTGCGCGGCGCGTTCGGCCAGCGCGTAGTAGCGGTCGTACTGGCGGCGGGCCAGCGGCGCGAAGCCCGGCCCGCGCAGCGCCCACTGGGTGAGTTCGAACATCGCCTTCTCGCGGTCGGGGTCCGCCCGCACGCCGTCGAGGTAGTGCTGGAGGCCCGAACGGATCGCCGCGCGCAGTTCGAGCGGCGCCGTCGCCGGGTCGAGCGCCGGTTCCAGGTCGGTCTGCTCCCCCGCCACGACGGCGTTCACCAGTTCGGCCATCAGCTCGTCGCGCGACGCGAAGACGTAGTGGAAGCTGGCCAGCGGCATCCCGGCTTCGGCGACGATGCGCCGGGTCGTGGCGGCGGCCACACCGTCCCTGGCGACCACCCGCAGCGCCGCCTGCACCAGCGCGGCACGCCGTGCGGCCGGGGCGATACGCGTCATCCGAGCTCCTCAGGGGTGCCGTCGCGCGTCGTCGCGCGAAGTGGGACAGTTGACCCAGTTGTCAGTATGCCGTAAATCCGGCCGAGTAGTTTGACACGGAGCGCGTCCTCCCCCTGAAATGGTGTGGAATGCGGGTATTTACGTCGGACGTGTCTCCACCAGTCCGGCCCAGGGGGTCGACCGGGCTGGTCGTCGCCGTGCTCGCCGGATTCGTGCTCGCCGCTCTCGCCGTCGCCGGTGGAGTGGTCGCCGGGCTCGCACCGCCGGCATCGGCCACCACGTCCGCCTCGGCCACGGCCGCCGGCGCACACGGCAGCTCCCCCTCCGCAGTCACCGGATCCCGCAGCATCCCGTCTCGCACAGCACCCGCAGACCTCTCCGGCCCGCAGCCCGCCGACACCACCGGCACGCCGACCCCGACACCGACGCCGGGGCCGCCGCAGCTCGACCCGCTGCCGCGCAGCCTGATCACGAGTTTCCCGCTGACCGTCTCCGGAACCGCCGATTCCGGCGACGTCATCGACGTCTCGGGAGGCTCGTCCACGAACGCCGCCAGCTCGTGCACCGCGACCACCGCGGCCGACGGGACGTTCCGGTGCTCCGTGCAGCGCCTGCCGGACGGACCGGGCGTCGCGGTGCGCGCCGTCTCCCGCTCCAGCGGCCTCGCCGACAGCAGCCGCGTCGACGTGCTCTCGCCCCCGGTCATCGCCTCGGCCGACGGCGGGGCCACCGGCGGCGGGATCCGCGGCACGGCCTACCCCGGCGCCTCCGTGACCGTGACCGCCGAGACCGGCGCCTCGTGCACCTTCCCCGCGGACAGCGCGGGCAACTGGGGCTGCGTCATCCCGGGGCTCGGCGACGGCCGCCACACGGTCACCGCCACCCAGGTGGCGCCCTTCTCGTCCACGCGCTCGGCCCGGAGTCCCGCGGCGAGCGTCGTCGTCGACACCGTGGCGCCGGCCGCGCCGACGCTCACCTCACCCGCGCCCGGGACGACGGTCGCCGCCGGCGGGACGATCTCATTCGGAGGCGCCGGCGAGCAGGGCGCCGTCGTCACCGTCTACGCCAGTACGTCGCGGGGCACGACCCTCGCCTGCACGGCGACGGTCGCGGGCGGCGCCTGGTCGTGCGCCGCCCCGCTCGGCGCCGGAGACTACGTCGCGTCCGCCCTGCAGCGCGATGCGGCGGGCAACGTCAGTGCGGGCAGCAACCCCGTCGCCGTCACGGTGGCCGCGCCCACCGGCTCGGCCACGTCGCCGAACACCCGCTCCACGCCCGCGCCCGCGCCGGCGCCCGCCGTGCCGCCGCCGAGCAGCACCGAGCCGACCGCGCCCTCCGGCTCGACGCATCCCGACACCAAGGGCTGGACCGCCACTCCGTTCACGACCGCCTCGGCGCCCGTGGTCAGCGTGGCCTCCGTGCCCGGCTGGCTGCGCTCGGTCGGACTTGCAGTCGCCGCACTGCTGCTGCTCGTGCTCCCGGCACGCCTGCTCGTCGTCTCGCTGGCGCGGCCGCGGGAACGCCGGGCCGAGCGCAGCTTGCTCTTCGGCCGCAACCGCGCCACCGCCGAGCTGGGCGAGGCCGACGCGCTCTTCGGCCGTTCGCGCGTGGCGGGTGGAGCGCACGCCGCGCTGAGCGACGCACAGGACGGAGCCACAGCGCTGCACGCCGCGGAAGCCGGCGCAGCGCAACCGGTGTGGCTCGCGCCGCTGGTGGGCGTCGCCGCCGCCGCGCTCGTGACACTGTCGACGTCGGTCCACGACGCCGGGGCTTACGTCCGCCTGCTCATCGCGGTCTCGCTCGCGATCGCGGGCGTCAACGCCATCTGGGTCCTCTCGGCCCGCGGGATGACCCGCCACCTCGGACAGCCCGTGGCGCGGACGGTGGTGCGGCCCGTCCTCCTCGTGGTCGTCGCGGCCGCGGCGATCGGTTCCCGGCTGCTGGGGCTGGAGCCCGCCCTGCTGTTCGGGCTCGTCCTCGGCGCGGTGCTCCCGGCTGGGATGGGGCGCGTCGAACGCGGCCGCACGGCGGCCGTCCAGCTCTCGGCGGTCGCCGCCGCCGGCGTGCTCGCGTGGCTCACCGTCGCCGTCCTGCCGACGCCGACCGGCGTGGTGTCGGCGTTCGTCGTGGAGCTGGTGAACGCCGTGGCCCTGGTCGCGATCGGTTCCACGGCCATCGCGCTGCTGCCGTTCGGCGGTCTCGCAGGCCGCGCGGTGCTGCAGTGGTCGCGCCCGCTCTGGCTGGCGATGGGACTCGTGGTGTACACCGTGCTGTTCGCCCTGCTGCTGCCGGTGGCCTCCCTGGTGCAGACCGGGGCCGGCGCCGTCGCCGCGGTGATCGCCGCGCTGGCGTTCGCCGTCGTGGGGCTGTCGGTGTGGCTGTGGGAGCGCTACGTGGAGCCCGCCCGCTGACGCTGCGCGGGCGCCGCGGTCAGACCGCCTCGACGTAGAACCAGTGGCCGCCCTCCCGGACGAAACGGGAGACCTCGTGCAGGTTGCCGCGTTCGGCGCCCTTGTAGTACGCGGTGAACGCGACGACGCCGTCCCGGTCGAACGGGCCTCCCCGCTCGGTCGACTCGATGTCGAGCCGGTACCAGCGCAGCCCGTCGTCCAGGTCCAGAGCGTCGGGCCGCGTCGACGGGTGCCAGCTGCGCAGAAGGTACCCGGAGTCGCCCAGCGCGAAGGCGCTGAAGCGCGACCGCATCAGCCGCTCGGCCGTGGGGGCGGGGGCGCCGGCGTGCAGCTGACCGCAGCAGTCCGCGTAGGTCTCGCCGCTCCCGCAGGGGCATCGCGTGTCGGTCACCCGGAGAGCCTAGCCGAGCGGCGCCCCGAGGTCAGGCCGAGCAGGCCGCGGGCATAAAGGACCCGGCCGGAGCCGTACGTCGGGGGATCTCGGGCTCCAGCCGGGTCTGAGGACACCTCACCAGAAAGGGTGTCGGCGTTCAGTCTGCACGGTATTGGTGGGTGGACCCTTCGGGCGGCCTGAAGGTCCTCTCAGTACGCGGCCTCCCCCGCTGCGACGACGCAGAACCTGTTCCCGTCCGGATCCGCGAGCACCAGGTAGTCGGCGCCCTCCTCGTACTCCCACTCGACGTCGAGGGCGCCGAGCACCCGCAACCGGTCCGCCTCGGCCTCCTGGTCGTCGGCGTACAGGTCGAGATGGTGCCGCGGCGACGGGTTCGCCTCGCTCCCGACGAGCTTGAGCGCCAGCTGCGGCCCGTTCCCGGCCACGGGCACGAGGATCGCCCAGTCGACGTCCGGCTCCCGCAGCGGCCGGTAGTGGAGCGCCTCCGACCAGAACTCGACGGCACGCGGCAGGTCGCGCACACCCCACACGATGGAACCGATCCGGATCATGGACCCACCCTCCGCTCCTGCGACCCGCTCGACAAGGGGCGCGGGGTGCCGCGCAGCGTATATGGTGGGACACATGGAAGGCCTGCTCATCGGACTCATCTCGGCCGTCGTCATCGTCGGCGGCGCACTCGCTTTAGCGGCCATCGTCCAGATGGTGAAGTCGCCCTACCGCGACCGCTGACCACGAACCGGGCGCTGGACGGCTCGCCCCCATAGCCCAATTGGCAGAGGCAGGCGACTTAAAATCGCCCGAGTGTGGGTTCGAGTCCCACTGGGGGCACGCAGCTACTCATCACACTCAATCGACGCCCCCGTGCCCCAAACTGCCGACCGAAGCGCGACTGCAGCCGGACGAGCTCGCGAGGCTGACCTTTGCCGCGCTTAGGCTCTGTTCATGGTCATCGCCGCTCTTGTCGTCACCGCTGTCGGAGCATTGCTGAGCGTGTGGGGTGCACTGTGGCTGCTCTTCGGCTTCCGGGCAGATGACCCGCGCTATGTCGACGACGGATCGCTTTACCCTGGCCCGCAGAGGTCCACGGTGGTCCCGAACTTGCTCAAGGACCAGCGAAAGGTCAGCGTGGTGATCGCTCTGGGAACGTCGGTGCAGATGGTTGGGGCAGTGCTCGCGGTTGTCGCCTGGTCGTCCAATTCTCAGTGAATCAGCGTCCACTGTCAGCCCGAGATCCCATCCCGGGACAGCAGAAGGCCCGGTCCCCGTGGGGACCGGGCCTTCTCACAACCGGGCTACTTGGCAGCGGCCTCGGCGGGCTGCTTGTCGGCGGCCTTCGCGCGCACGGCCTTTTTCGGTGCCTCGGCCGGGGCGGCCTCGACGGCCAGCTTCGGGCGGGAGGCGAACTCCTCGAAGACGGCGCGCGGCTGCTGGAGGGCGTTCAGAGAGACGATGTCGCGGCCGAGCCAGAAGTTGTTCCACCAGCCCCACAGCACGCGCCACTTGCGCTCCCAGCTCGGCATCGCCAGGCCGTGGTAGCCGCGGTGCGCGAACCAGCCGAGCACGCCCTTGATCGCAAGCTTGCCGGACTGCAGCACACCGATGCCGAGGCCCAGGCCCGCGACGGCGCCGAGGCTCTTGTGGTAGTACTGGCGCGGCAGCTCGCCGCGCAGGTCGGCGATGAGGTTCTTCGCGAGCAGCTTGCCCTGGCGGACGGCGTGCTGGGCGTTCGGCACGCAGTAACCGCCGACGCCGGCGCCGGTCAGGTCGGGGACGGCAGAGACGTCGCCGGCGCCCCAGGCGCCCTCGATGATCTCCTCGTCCGTTCCCACGCGCAGGTCGGCGCGCACGCGCAGCCGGCCGCGCTCCTCGATCGGGAGGTCGGTGTGGCGGACCACGGTCGGGTTGGCCATGACACCGGCCGTCCAGACGATGAGGTCGGTCTCGAAGGTCTCACCGGTGGAGAGCTCGATGCGGCCGTCGACGGCGCTGGTGAGCTGGGTCTCCAGGTGGATCTCCGCGCCGCGCTCGGCGAGGTTCTTGATGACCCAGTGGCTGGTCGGCAGCGAGACCTCGGGCATGATCCGGCCCATGGCCTCGATCAGGTGGAAGTGCGTGTCCTCGAACGAGAGCTCGGGGTACTTCTTGAGCAGCGCGCTGGCGAACGAGCGCAGCTCGGCGAAGATCTCGATGCCCGCGAAACCGCCGCCGATGACCGTGACGGTCAGCAGACGGTCGCGCTCCGGACCGGCCGGAAGCGTCGAGGCCTTGTCGAAGTTGCTGAGCAGGCGGTCGCGGATGTACACGGCCTCCTCGATCGTCTTGAGCCCGACGGCCTGGTCGGCGACGCCCGGGATCGGGAAGGTGCGCGACACGGCGCCCGCGGTGACCACGACGATGTCGTACTCGAATTCGTACGGCTCGCCCGCGGCCGGCGCGATGGTCGCCGTCTTGTTCGCGTGGTCGATGTAGGTGACCTTGCCGCTGACCATGTTGGTGGTCTTCAGGTGGCGGCGGTGCGAGACGACCGCGTGCCGGGGCTCGATGGAGCCGACGGCCACCTCGGGGAGGAACGGCTGGTACGTCATGTACGGCAGCGGGTCGACCATGGTGACTTCGGCTTCGCCCGGGCGGAGCTGCTTCTCGAGCTTCCACGCGGTGTAGAAACCGGCGTATCCTCCGCCGACGATCAGGATTTTGGGCACAGTAAGGCGTCTCCTCAACACGAAAGTATGGGTGTTAATCTACCCCCTGCCGTGCGCTCGTCTGAAATGCAGCCACGCACCGACCCCGCCGAGGGCGAGAAGTGTGACGAAACCGCAGATCAGACCGAACGGAAGCCAGAAGGTCGTGAGGACGCTCCATTGCGGCCAGAAGAACGAGCTCCATGTTACAGGCCGTTCCGGACTGAGCTTCGCGGGCGCCGGAGCGGCCTGCGCGTCCGGCTGTTGCGGCACGGCGGTGGAGGGCGTCTGCGCCCGACGGTGGATGTGGATCCACTGGGTCAGGTCGCCCATCGGGTTCGCGCTGACGTGCGGCACGGTCGCCGTCACGGCGGCCGCGGCGTCGAGCAGCCCGTACCCGTACACGGGGCTCGGCACCGGCCCTCCCCCGGCGGGCGGCCGCGCGGTGCGGATTATGCGGTTGATGACGTCGGGCGCCTTCAGCTCGGGATGCGCGGCCCGCACAAGGGCGACGGCCCCGGCCACCAGCGGCGCCGCCCCGCTGGTGCCCGCCCACTGCACGTAGCCTCCGCCCGGGTTGGCGCCGACCAGCTCCTCGCTCGGCGCCGAGACGCCGATGGTGATGCCCTGCGAGGACGCGTCGAAGGACGCCTGCCCGGCGCGGTCGACGCCGGCGACGGTGAGCACTCCGGGGATCGTGGCCGGAGCCCCGACCTCGGTCGTCCCGCTCCCCCGGTTGCCGGCGGCGGCGACGACGACCACGTCGTGCGAGAACGCGTACTGGAAGGCGTCGTCCCACGTCGTCGGCCAGTCCAGGGTGTTCCTGGTGAGCGACACGTTGATGACGGAGGCGCCGCTGTCGACCGCCCAGCGGATCGCCTCCGCGATCTGGTCGTCGCTGTCGACGGCGCCCGTCGACTTCCCGAGCGCCACGGACGCGCTCAGGATGCTCGCCTGCGGCGCCGCCCCGAGCACGCCGGAGTCCGGGCCGGTTCCGCGCCCGGCCAGCAGGGAGGCCACCCAGGTGCCGTGGTTCGCGGCGTCGCCGTCGCCCAGCGGCTTCTGTCCGTTCGGCGCGCCGACACCGGACACGTCGGTGCCGCCGGTGACCGCGCCGGCCAAATCGGGGACCGTCCCGTCGACGCCGGTGTCGATCACCGCGACCTTCACGCCGGCGCCCTGGGTGGTGTGCCAGGCCTGGCTGAAGCCGTACTCGGCGAGCCAGTACTCCATGTCGCGCACCTGGTCGGCGTGCGCGGCGGTCGCGGGTGCGATCCCCACGACGAGTGCGGCGGCGAGCGCCGTCGCGCCGGCCGCCAGGGTTCGGCGGAGCCGGGTCAGCCGGCCTGGATGCGGCACTCGCACACCTCGGGCGACCACCCGCCCCGCGCCAGGGCCAGGTCGCCGATCGGGTTCACGCCCGGCCCGGCCGCGAGCGCGTGCGCGGCTAGGGCGTGCAGGCACTTGACGCGGGTCGGCATCCCCCCGGCCGAGACGCCGTCGAGCTCGGCGACGACGCCGACCGACTCGCGGTCGGCGAGGTACTGCTCGTGCGCGGCCCGGTACTGCTCGCGGACGTCGTCGTCGGACGCCAGCAGGTCGTTGTACTCGTTCATCACCTGGGTGGCCTCCAGCTGCGACATGGCGGCCGTGGCGGCGGGGTGGCTGAGGTAGTAGAAGGTCGGGAACGGCGTGCCGTCGTCGAGCCGCGGAGCGGTGGACACGACCGTCGGACGGCCGCACACGCAGCGCGCGGCGATGCCGACGACGTTGCGCGCGGGGCGGCCGAGCTGCTCGGTCACCGCGGCGATGTCGGCGTCGGTCACGGGGTCGAACGGTGGTCTGGTCATGTGGTGCCTCGGGTCTGCCGGCTACTTGCCGGGTGCGGGAGTCGGGGTCGGCGCGGGCGTGCCGCCCAGCTGCGCCGGGGTGGCGTCGGTCAGGCCCGCGCCCATCAGCGAGCCGAAGAGCGAGCCGACCCAGTCGGTCTTGGTCTTCTGCAGCTTGGAGCTCACCGGGGTGGTGTCGGCCTTCGCGGCCGGCGCGCGGTCGTCGATGACGAGGTAGCTGACCTCCCCCGGCATCACGTAGTACAGCCGGTCCCGGGCCTGCGCGCGGAGGTAGCTCGGGTCGTTCCAGCGGGCGCGCTGCTCCTTGAGCGCGTCCACCTGCGCCGAGAGCTGCTGGACGGCCTTCTGCTGGTCGGCGATCTGCTGCCGCTGCGCGAGGAAGCCCTGCAGCGACGGCGCCAGGATGACGACGGCGAGCACGACGGCTCCCATCATGACGAGCGAGAAGGCGGAGAAGTGCAGGCCGCGCAGCCAGCGGCCGGTCGCCGTCGGCTGCTCGAAGGAGGCGGCGACGCGCTGCGTGCGCGGCTTCGGCATAGCCCCTCCTGCTGGTCTCGGCGGACGTCGAGGACCGGTGCGTCCCCGCTGTCAATCGTAGGCGATGCCTCCTGAGCGGCGGCCGCGTGGCCGGGGTGTCGGCGAGGTGTCGGCGCGGTGTCGGCGGGCGCTCAGGACGCGGTCAGCAGGACCACGAGGCGCACGCCGCCCACGGCGACCAGGCCCAGGCCGCCGAGGGTGAACACGAGCCCGATCGCGCGCGCGTCGCGCGGCCGGAACCGCTCCCGCGCATCCCGGTCGGCGAACAGCGCCGCGGCCCGTTCCGGGCGGCGCAGCAGGTATGCCCCGAACACGACGAACAGCCCCGCCAACAGGAGGAACACCCCCAACGGCACAACCTCCCCCGAAACCCGCACACCCCCATCCTCCCAGCTACGCCGAAAGGTGAGTAGTCGCGGAAATCCGTGGCGGATAACCGCGATTACTCACCCTTCGGCGGTAGGTCAGCCCTGGAAGCGGGGGAACGCGCTGCGGCCGGCGTAGACGGCGGCGTCGCCGAGCTCCTCCTCGATGCGGAGCAGCTGGTTGTATTTGGCGACGCGCTCGGAGCGGGCCGGGGCGCCGGTCTTGATCTGGCCGGCGTCGGTGGCGACGGCGAGGTCGGCGATCGTGGTGTCCTCGGTCTCGCCGGAGCGGTGCGAGAGCACGGCGGTCATGCCGCTGCGCTGGGCGAGCGACACGGCGTCGAGCGTCTCGGTGAGGGTGCCGATCTGGTTGACCTTCACCAGGATGCTGTTCGCGGCCTTGGCGGCGATGCCCTGGGCGAGGCGCTTCGGGTTGGTGACGAACAGGTCGTCGCCGACGAGCTGCAACTTGCCGCCGAGCTCGGCGTTCAGGAGGGTCCAGCCCGCCCAGTCGTCCTCGGCCAGCGGGTCTTCGATGGAGACCAGCGGGTAGTTCGCCGCGAGCTCCTGGTAGTAGGCGCTCATCTCGGCCGCGGTGCGGTCCTGGCCCTCGAAGCGGTAGACGCCGTTCTCGAAGAACTCGGTGGAGGCCACGTCGAGGCCGAGCGCGATCTGCGAGCCGACCGTGTAGCCGGCCTTCTCGATGGCCTCGGAGATGAGGTCGAGCGCCGCGCGGTTGTGCTCCAGCTCCGGGGCGAAGCCGCCCTCGTCGCCGAGGCCGGTGTTGAGGCCCTTGGATTTGAGCAGCGCCTTGAGCGAGTGGTAGGTCTCCACACCCCAGCGCAGGCCCTCGGAGAAGGTCTCGGCGCCGATCGGCAGGATCATGAACTCCTGGATGTCCACGCCGGTGTCGGCGTGCGCGCCGCCGTTGATGATGTTCATCATCGGGACGGGGAGGACGTGCGCGTTCGGGCCGCCGATGTAGCGGAACAGCGGCAGGTCGGCCGAGTCGGCCGCGGCCTTGGCGACCGCGAGGCTGACGCCGAGGATGGCGTTGGCGCCGAGGCGCTTCTTGTTGTCGGTGCCGTCGAGCTCGATCATGGCCTCGTCGACCAGACGCTGGTCGCTGGCCTCGTAGCCCTCGATCGCCGGGCCGATCTCGTCGAGGACCGCGTCGACCGCCTTCTCGACACCCTTGCCCAGGTAGCGGTCCTTGTCGCCGTCGCGAAGCTCGTAGGCCTCGAACGCGCCGGTGGAGGCACCGGACGGAACGGCGGCGCGGCTGACCGTGCCGTCTTCGAGGAGCACCTCGACCTCGACGGTCGGGTTGCCGCGCGAGTCGAGGATCTCGCGAGCGCCTACAGCTTCGATCTGAGCCACAACAGTCTCCTTGGTGGTTTTTCGTGGGTTGCCGAATCAGTCTAGTGACGTCGGGTTAACGGCTTTAACGGAGTGGCGGGATGCTTGCGACAAATGGCGCGCGAGCGCGGGCGCCGCTCAGGACAGCGGCTTGAACTCCAGCGCGGCGGCGTCCGCGGTCCCCGGATCGACGAACGCGAACGACCGGTACCCGGCCGCGGCGGCGCGATCCAGCACGGCCTTGAGGTTCTTCGCCCTCCGGTCGAGCCGCACCCGGCGTCCGGACGCCACCAGCTCGGACTTGATCGCCATCAGCCGGTCCAGCGGGACGCTCGGGTCGTGGACGAGCACGACGGAGTCGGCGGCGCCGTCCTCCGGCAGCTCGATCAGGTCGACGACCCGCTCGAAGCCGATCGAGAACCCGCACGCGGGCACGTCGGTGCCGAGGAAGCGCCCGATCATCCCGTCGTAGCGGCCGCCGCCGCCCACCGAGCTGCCCGAGCCCGGGTGGGCGATCTCGAAGATCGTGCCGGTGTAGTAGCCCATGCCGCGCACCAGGGTGGGGTCGAACCGCAGCGCGACGCCCTCCGGGAGGGTGTCGAGCGCGTGCGCGAGCGCCTCCAGGTCGGCGATCGCGTCGGTGTCCATGCCCTCGGGCAGGATGCCGGAGATGGCCTCGACCGTGAGCTCCACTCCGCCGTCGGCGAGGTGCGGCTCCAGCGCGGCGAGGATCCCGCCCAGCACGGCCGCGGAGTCCGCCCCGCCCTCGCTCAGCTCCTCGACGACGCCCTGCGCGCCGATCTTGTCGAGCTTGTCGATCGAGATGAGCACCTGCGGCCAGCGCGACTCGGCGAACCCGCAGTACTCGAGCAGGCCGTTCAGGATGCGGCGGTCGTTGATCCGGATGGTGCAGCCCGTCAGGCCCAGGGCCTCCAGAGCGGCGGCGGTCGCGGTGATGAGCTCGACCTCCGCGAGCTGCGAGCCTTCGCCGATGATGTCGATGTCGCACTGGACGAACTGGCGGTAGCGGCCCTTCTGCGGCCGCTCGGCCCGCCAGACCGGCGCGATCTGGATGCTGCGGAACACGGGAGGCAGTTCGGCGCGGTGGGTGGCGTAGAAGCGGGCCAGCGGGACGGTGAGGTCGAAGCGCAGGCCGAGGTCGGAGAGCGCGAGGGTGTCGCCGGACTCGATCGCGGCGCGGAAGTCGTCGCCGCCGAGACCGCGCTTGAGCACGCTGAAGGCGAGCTTCTCGTTGTCGCCGCCGAGCCCCGAGTGCAGGCGTGCGACATCCTCGACGACCGGGGTCTCGATCTCGTCGAAGCCGTGGGAGGCGAAGCTCCGCCGGATCACGTTCAGTGCATGTTCGCGGCGGGCCTTCTCGGCGGGGAGGAAGTCGCGCATGCCGCGGGGCGGGGTGATCGGGGAGGCCATGCGACGATTCTTCCAGATCGAGGGCTCCCGATGCCGCCCCGGGGGATCGCACCCGCACCGGGAGCGGACGTAGACTGCTGGCGTTGCCACCCTGATGTCGCGCCGACCCCGTGCGATGCGGTGGTGTCCCAGAGGACCTGGCATGAGCCGCAGCCGTCCGATCACCTCGGCTGCGTTGCCAGAGACACGACAACGCGTTCGCCCGGGACCGGATGACAGCGCCGCCGCACGGCGCCCGTCACCCGATCGGCGGTCCGGGTCCCCCGGCGGACGCGCTGCCGGCCACCCGTTTCCCGCGGATCAGACGGTGTGGTGACGGCCGAGCGGGACGACGAGCGGGGTGCCGGCGACCGGGTCGGGTGCGATGACCGACTCGACACCGAAGACGTCGCGGACAAGGTCCGCGGTCACGACGTCGGCGGGGTCGCCGGATGCGACGATCGACCCGGCCCGCATCGCCACCAGGTGGTCGGCGTAGCGCGCGGCGAGGTTCAGGTCGTGCAGGACCATGACCACCGTGGTGCCGCGTGCCGCGTTCAGGTCGAGCAGCAGGTCGAGCACGTCGAGCTGGTGGCTGATGTCGAGGAAGGTGGTCGGCTCGTCCAGCAGCAGGATGCCGGTCTGCTGCGCGAGCGCCATCGCTATCCACACCCGCTGGCGCTGGCCGCCGGAGAGCTCGTCGATCGCACGGTCCGCCAGCTCGGTGACGCCGGTCGCGGCCATCGCCTCCTGCACGGCCGCGTCGTCCTCCGCCGTCCAGCGCCGGAACCAGCCCTGGTGCGGGTAGCGGCCGCGCGAGACCAGGTCGGCCACGGTGATCCCGTCGGGCGCGGTGGGCGTCTGCGGCAGCAGGCCCAGCCGCGTCGCGACCTCCTTGGTGGGCAGCGACCGGATGTCGGCGCCGTCGAGCAGGACGCTGCCCGAGGTGGGCGCGAGCAGCCGCGACAGCCCGCGCAGCAGGGTCGACTTGCCGCAGGCGTTCGGCCCGACGATCGCGGTGACGCGCCCGGGCGGGAGGTCGAGGTCGAGGTCGTCGACGACCACCCTGCCCTCGTAGGCGAGGGTCAGGTCCCGAGCCGAGAGGGTCCGGTCCGTCATGTGAGCACTCACTCTCTCAGCCTCCACGGCCGCTGCGATTGGTCCTGGTGAGCTGCCAGAGCAGGTAGGGCGCCCCGACGATCCCGGTCACGACGCCGACCGGGAAGATGACGCCGGGCACGGCGAACTGGGCGACGACGTCGGAGAGCACCAGCACGAGCGCGCCGACGAGCGCCGCGGGCACGAGCGCGAGCGATCCGCGTCCGACCAGCCGGCGCGCGACCGGAGCGGCCAGCAGCGCCACGAACGCGATCGGCCCGGCGACGGAGACGGCGACCGCCGCGAGCGCGACCCCGACGCCCACGCTGAGGATGCGCGCGCGCTCGGGCCGCACGCCGATGCCGGCCGCCAGGTCGTCGCCGAGGCCGAG
>NZ_JBDGMM010000036.1:0-44548 GCF_057655165.1 Leifsonia sp. Soil_N53 | reverse complement strand
CGCGGCTGTCCGCCACGGCGTCGAGCGCGTCCGGAGCCGACGCCTCGGCCGGCGCCGCCGGGCGCGGACTCTGCGGCCCCTCCCCCGCGAGCGGCAGGCGGACGCTGAACACGGTGCTGCCCGGCTCGCTGGTCACGGTGACCGCGCCGCCGTGCGCCTCCACGACAGCGTGCACGATTGCGAGGCCGAGCCCGGTCGATCCGGTCGCCCGGTTGCGGCTGCTGTCGCCGCGCGCGAAGCGCTCGAACAGCGTCGACTGAAGCTCCTCCGGGATGCCGGGGCCGTCGTCCGACACCGTGACCACGGCCTCCCGCGCCGCCGCGTCGACGGCGAGCGCCGCCACCACCGTCGTCCCCTCGGGCGTGTGCACCCGGGCGTTGGCGAGCAGGTTCATCACCACCTGGTGCAGCCGCGGGGCGTCGCCCAGCACCTCCACCGGCTCCTCGGGGAGGTCGATCCGCCAGGTGTGGTCGGGGCCGGCGGCGTGCGCGTCGCTGACGGCGTCGATCAGCAGCAGGGACAGGTCCACCGGGTCGCGGTCGAGCTCCCTGCCCTCGTCGAGCCGGGCGAGCAGCAGGAGGTCCTCCACCAGGGAGGTCATCCGGGTGGCCTCCGACTCGATGCGGCCGAGCGAGCGCGTGACGTCCTGCGGCAGCTCGTGCGGCGAGCGCCGGGTGAGCTCCGCGTAGCCGCGGATGGACGCGAGCGGCGTCCGCAGTTCGTGGCTGGCGTCGGCGACGAACCGCCGCACCTTCTGCTCGCTCGCCTGCCGGGCGGTCAGCGCGGAGGCGACGTGACCGAGCATCCGGTTGAGCGCCGCGCCGACCGTGCCCACCTCGGTGTGCGGGTCGGTGTCCTCCTCGGGCACGCGCACCGACAGCGCGACGTCGCCCCGGTCGAGTGGCATGTGCGCCACCTGCTCTGCGGTCTCGGTGACGCGCGCGAGCGGCTTCATGGCGAGGCGCACGACGAAGCTGGCGATCAGGAACGCGAAGACCAGGCCCGCGAGCGTGACCAGCACGATGACGAGCGTGAGCTGCTGCGTCGTCGCCGTCACCTCGCTGAGCGGCAGGCCGATGATGACGCTGTCGCCGTTCTCGAGCTGTGCGGCGGCGATGCGGTAGGAGCCCAGGGAGTCGCCGAGGTCCACGGTGCGCGGCTGGGCGTCGGCGGGCACCGTGAGCAGCGCGAGGCCGTTGATGGTCACCTGCTTGGGCCCGAGCGGCTGGTCGGTCGACGTCGACGGCCGGTCGGAGAGGATGACCGGCGGGAAGAGCAGTCCGCCGTTCGAGCTGCGCACCGCCCCGAGCGTCCCGGTCGGCTGCCCCGGCGTCGTCACGACGCCCTGCGCCTCCGGGATGGTGGGGCCGCCCGCGTTGATCCGGTCGGCGGTGTGCTGGCCGCGCTCGAGCGCACTGGTGAGCTGCTGGTCGAGCCGCTCCACCAGGTAGTTCTGCAGCGCGAGCACGCTGATCGTGCCGATCACCGCGCCGAGCACGGCCAGCATCGACACGACCACCAGCACCACACGGCTGCGCAGCGTCCAGGTGCGGAACGGACGGAGGCCGAAGCGCCGGGCGCGCTCACGGCCGGGGGTCGGGGCGCCCGCAGAGCGGGCAGCGGTCATTGCGCGGCCTTCACCATGTAACCGGCGCCGCGCACGGTGTGGATCATCGCGGGGCGGCCCGCGTCGATCTTCTTGCGCAGGTACGAGATGTAGAGCTCGACCACGCTGGAGGAGCCGCCGAAGTCGTACGACCACACCCGGTCCAGGATCTGGGCCTTGCTGAGCACGCGGCGCGGGTTGCGCATCAGGAACCGGAGCAGCTCGAACTCCGTGGCGGTGAGCTGGATGGCGTCGCCGTTGCGGTGCACCTCGTAGCTGTCCTCGTCCAGCACGAGGTCGCCGACGATCAGCACCGGGTCGTCCTGGTCGGCGACCGCCGCGCGTGACCGGCGCAGCAGACCGCGGAGCCGGGCGACGAGCTCCTCCAGGCTGAACGGCTTGGTGACGTAGTCGTCGCCGCCCGCGGTGAGCCCGGCGATGCGGTCGTCGAGGGAGTCCTTGGCCGTCAGGAACAGCACGGGCGCCTCGTTGCCGTCGGCGCGCATCCGGGAGAGCACCTGGAGGCCGTCGATGTCCGGGAGCATGATGTCCAGCACGACGACGTCCGGCTTGAACTCGCGGGAGAGCTGCAGCGCCTGCTGTCCGTTGGACGCGGTCTTCACCTCCCAGTCCTCGTAGTGCAGCGCCATCGCGAGCAGGTCGGTCAGCGTCGCCTCGTCGTCGACGACGAGCACGCGGATCGCGCTGCCGTCGGCTCGGCGCAGGAGGGTGCGGGGCTGGCTGGAGGATCCGGAGGCGGCTCGGGCGTTGATGGTCACCTTTCCCATTATGAGGAGTGGACTTGAGGGCGACTTTGCGAAACCTATGGAGATTCTGTGAGCGATCGGCCCGCGCGTGGCAGTCGCTGCGAGGTCCCTCAGCGGCACACGGCTGATCCATAGCAATGCCACAGTGAGCGGCAAACCCCCGAACCTAGCTTTCCGACGAACCCCCCTTTTTCCGACCCAGAGATATGGAAGCCTATGTTCGGGACATATCTGCGGCGCGAGCTCCTCAATCGCCGCAAGCAGACGGTCATCATCGCGATCGGCATGGCCCTCGCGATCGCACTCGTCATCATCGTCAACGCGGTCTCCGCCGGTGTCAAGGATGCGCAGGCGAGCGTGCTGCAGTCCGTCTACGGCGTCGGCACCGACATCACCATCACCCAGCCCGCGACGGCCCAGGGCGCGACCGCCCAGCAGGGCGCCGGCGGCGGCCCGCGCTTCGACTTCGGCGCCGGCGCCGGGTCGGACACCGGATCGGGGCGGCAGATCAACACCTCGCGGCTGGAGCCCACTCGCGGCGCGACGGTGATGGACGCCTCCACGCTGACGACCGCCAAGAAGGTCCAGAACGTGCAGTCCGCCGCCGCGGTGCTGTCGCTGACCAACACCAGCTTCAGCGGCACCCTCCCGAACTTCCAGCAGCTGCGCGAGCAGCGCCAGGCCGGCGGGTCCTCCGGTTTCTCCACCCCGCCGCCCACCGGCGGCGCGGACGGCGCGGGCGGCAGCTCGTTCACCGTCGACTCGTTCTCGGTGATGGGCCTCGACCCGGCCGGCAAGTCGGTCGGACCGCTCTCCTCCGTGACGCTGTCCAGCGGCCGCACCTTCACCGCGACCGACAAGGCGGCCGACGTGGTCGTCCTCGACGCCGCGTACGCCAAGTCGGCCTCCAAGGCCGTCGGCGACACCGTCACCATCGGCGGCACGGACTTCAAGGTGATCGGGATCGTCTCCGCGACGGGAGCCGACTCCACCACCGCGGCGAACGCGTACATCCCGATCGGCGTCGCCCAGACGCTGTCCGGGCAGGCCTCGAAGATCTCGTCCGTCTACATCACGGCGGCGTCGTCCAGCGACATCGACCAGATCAAGGCCGACCTGACCAAGGCCCTCCCCACCGCGACCGTCAGCACGCAGGCTGACCTGGCCTCCAGCGTCTCCGGCTCGCTCGGCAGCGCGGGTGAGCTGATCGCCAACCTCGGCACCTGGCTCTCGGTGATCGTGCTCGCGGCGGCGTTCCTGATCGCCATCCTGTTCACCATCTCCGGCGTCACCCGCCGGACCCGGGAGTTCGGCACCCTGAAGGCGATCGGCTGGTCCAACCGCCGGATCACCGGGCAGGTCGCCGGCGAATCGGTCGTGCAGGGCCTCATCGGCGGCATCGTCGGCGTCGCCGTCGGGCTCGTCGGCGTGTGGGTCGTGAACATCGTCTCCCCGACGCTGACCGGCAGCATCGGCTCCGGCGTGGCAACTGCTGCCGGTCAGGGCACCGGTGCGGGTACGGGGGCCGCGGGCACCGGGTCCCGCGCAGGCGGCTTCGGCGGCGGCGGCTTCGGCGGTGGAGGCGGAGGCTTCGGCGGCGGAGGCGGCGCGTTCGCCGGCGTCCGCCGGGCGTCCGCGACCACGGCCGACATCGCCCTGCACGCCCCGGTCACCCTGTGGATCATCGTCGGCGCGGTCGCGCTCGCCATCCTCGGCGGTCTCATCGCCGGTGCGATCGGCGGCTGGCGCGCCTCCCGTCTCCGTCCCGCCGCAGCTCTGCGCTCGGTCGCCTGAGCCCCGCCCGACCAGAAGGAGTCCTCGTGTACACCCTCACGAACGTCACCAAGAAGTACCGCCAGTCCAGCCGCGAGGTGATCGCGCTCGACGACGTCACCCTGGAGATCCCGGACGGCCAGCTCGTCGCCATCCAGGGCCCGACCGGCGGCGGCAAGTCGACGCTGCTGCAGATGCTCGGCGCGCTCGACCGCCCGACCTCCGGATCGGTGGAGCTCGGCACGGCGAGCCTGTCGAAGCTCGGCGACGGCAAGCTCACCGGCATCCGCGCCAACGAGATCGGCTTCGTCTTCCAGGGCTTCAACCTGATCCCGACGCTGACGGCCCAGGAGAACGTGGAGACCGCGCTCGCCCCGCTGAAGGTGAGCGCGGAGGAGCGCAAGCGCCGCGCCGCCGAGGCGCTCGCCTCGGTCGGCCTCGCGGACCGCGGCAGCCACCTGCCGTCCGAACTCTCCGGAGGCCAGCAGCAGCGCGTCGCGATCGCCCGCGCCCTGGTCAAGAACCCCGACGTGCTGCTGGCCGACGAGCCGACCGGCAACCTGGACGAGGAGACCCGCGACGAGATCATGGACCTCCTCGAGGGGCTGTGGCGCGACCGCGGCCTCACCGTCATCGTCGTCACGCACGACACCGCGGTGGCCAAGCGCGCCCAGCGCCGGCTCCACATCAAGCGCGGCCAGGTGAAAGAGGTCGCCTAGCGCGTCACCCTCTGACGGAGACCCCGGCCGCCTCGGCGCCGGGGTCTCCGTCGTCGCCGGCGTCCGCTCACGAGGGCGTGGCGACGACGGTCATGCCGGCGGCCTCCGCCAGGAGGACGGCCTGGCGCTCGTCGATGGTCGCGCCGCGGAGGCGCACGTCGGCCGGATCGACGCCGGTCAGGTCGCTGCCGACCAGGCTCGCCGCGGAGAAGTCGGCCCCGGTGAGCACGGCGGCCGACAGGTCGCAGCCGGAGAACACCGCCTCGACGCAGCGGGCGCGGCTGAGGTCGGCCTCCCGGAGCCGCACGCCGGTGAACTCCACCCCGCGCAGCTCGGCGCGGCCGAGGTCGACGAACGACCAGTTGCCGCCCTCCACCTTCAGCAGGGCGAACTCGCTCTCGCTGAAACTGCTGCCGGTGACCTTGCACCGCCGGAACGTCGCATCGAAGAAGTTGCAGCCGACGAACGTGCAGTTCACGAACGCGCTGTCGGTGTGCTCGCTGACGTTGAACCGCACCTTCCGGAACGTGCACCCGGTGAACGTCGCCCCCGTCGACCGCACCTCGGTCAGGTCGACGTCGATGAACTCGACCCCGTCGAACTCCAGCCCGTCGAGGTCGCGGCCGTACCAGTCCTCGCCACGGATGATGTCCACGAGCGTGAGCCTACCCGGCCGAGCGGACGCATCCGACCGCGGTCAGCGGGCGGCGCCCAGCTCGATCCAGGCGCCCGACTCGGCGGCGTCGATCACGGCGTCGGTGATCCGGACGGCGCGCAGCCCGTCCTCGAAGCGCGGCAGGCCCTCGGGGGTCTCCCCCGCGACCGCGGCGTAGCTGTCGGCGACGAAGGCGTTGAACGCGTCCTGGTAGCCCTGCGGATGCCCGGACGGCACGACGCAGAGGCGCGCGGCGTCGTCGCTCAGCTGGTCGGCGTCGCGCGGCACCAGGAGGCTGCCGGAGCGGCGGCCCACCCAGAGGGTCTCCGGCTGCTCCTGGTCGAACGCGACACTCTCGGCACTTCCGGCGATCTCCAGCCACAGCCGGTTCTTGCGACCGGGCGCGACCTGCGAGACCAGCAGGGTGCCGATGGCCCCCGACGCGGTCTCGATGACCACCGCCGCGGCGTCCTCCGTCGTGATCCCGGAGTGGGAGGCCCGCGCGGCGAACACCGTGCGCTTCTTCGCGGAGACGCGGGCGACCCGGTCGCCGCTGACGAACTCCACCAGGTCGACCAGGTGCGAGCCGATGTCGGCGAACGCGCGGGAGCGGCCGCCCTGCTCGGAGTCCACCCGCCAGTTGTCGTCGCCGGAGGCCAGCAGCCAGTCCTGGAGGTAGGAGGCGTTGACGGTGAGCACCTGCCCCGCGGCGCCGGACGCGAACCGCGCCCTGGCCTCCCGCACGAGCGGATGGAAGCGGTAGACGAACGGTACGGTCGCGGTGCGCCCGGCCGCGGCGGCGACCAGCGCCTCCGCGTCGGCGACCGTCGTGGCCAGCGGCTTCTCGCAGACGACATCCTTGCCGGAGGCCAGCACAGCGGCGGCCTGGGACGCGTGCAGCGCGTTCGGCGTCGTCACGTGGACCACGTCGATCGTGTCGTCGGCGAGCACCTCGTCCAGCGAGCCGTACGCGCGGCCGATCCCGAGTCGTTCGGCTGCGGCGGCAGAGCGCTCAGGGGAGGACGAGACGATGCCCGCCAACTCGGCGCGCGCGGCCCGGGTGGCCCGCGAGTGCACCTCCGCCATGAAGCCGCCGCCGACGATCGCCACCCGCAGCCGCGACCCGGCCGTGCTCTCGTCCCGCCGGCTCAGGCCGCCCGACTCGCTCCCGCTCACACTTCTCCGTTCGTCGTCCGTCGATGTCCTGCGCGCCCGGCTTACGCCAGGGTCGCCGCGCGCGGGTCCCAGTCCTCCGGCAGGGCCGGGGCGACCGTGACGGTGCTCTCCACGTCCACCGGGACTCCGGACTCGCCGGCCTCGATGGTCGCCACCATCACGTCGAGGACGTGGAAGGCCTGCTCACCGGAGGCGCGCTCGGGCACGCCCGCGCGGATCGCCCGCGCCAGCTCGACGACGCCGATGCCGCGACTGCTGGTGGTGCCGGTCGACGGCAGCGTCTCGACGCCGTCGGCTCCGTGCACCAGGAGGTCGCCCTCGAAGGTGTTCGGGTCGGGGACCACGAGCGTCGCCTCGAGACCGGCGACCTCGAACTGGGTGCGGCCGAGCTTGGAGTCGAAGCTGAAGATCGACTGCGCGGTCTGGCCGCTCTCGAACTCGTAGAGCGCGCTGACGTGCGTCGGGACGGTGACCTCGAACGACTCGCCGGCGCGTGGGCCGGAGCCGATCACCCGCGACTCCTTCGCCCGGGAGGCGACGGCGCTCACGCGCTTGACCGGGCCGAACAGCTGCACCAGGGCGGTGAGGTAGTACGGGCCGATGTCGAACAGCGGGCCGGCGCCCTCCTGGAACAGGAAGTCCGGGTTCGGGTGCCACGACTCGGGGCCGGCGCTCTGCATGAGCGTGAGCGCGGTCAGGGGCGCACCGATGGCGCCGCTCTCGATCAGCCGTCGCGACGACTGGATTCCGGCGCCGAGGAAGGTGTCCGGTGCCGTCGCGACGCGCAGTCCCTGCGCGTGGGCGGCCTCCAGCAGCTGCACGCCGCTGGCCCGGTCGAGCGCGAACGGCTTCTCGCTCCACACGTGCTTGCCCGCGGCGAGCGCCTGCAGCGCCACCTCGACGTGCACCTTGGGGATGGTGAGGTTGACGACGATCTCGATCGCGTCGTCCGCGAGCAGCTCCTCGACCGTGCCGGAGCCCGGGACGCCGTACTTGTCGGCCTGGGCCTTGGCCCGGTCGAGGTCGATGTCGGCGACGAAGCGCACGTCGAGGTCGGGGAACGCCGTGAGGTTCTCCAGATACTGGTTGCTGATGACGCCCGCGCCGATGAGGCCGACGCCGACCTTTCCGCTGCCGGTCACGCGAAGGCCTCCGAGGTGAGGAACGCGAAGCTGTCGGCGACGGCCTGGAACCGGTCGCCGCGCGAGTCGTCGAGCTCGATGACGCGGAGGGCGTTCGGTGCGGCTGCGATGATGTCGGCGATGGGCAGCGAGCCCTGGCCGACGGCGACCTGGTCCTTGGTGTCCGTGCTGCCGGAGCCGTCCTTGACGTGCAGGGCGACGACGCGGTCGCCGAGCTTCCCGAGCAGTTCGACCGGGTCCTTGCCGCCGACGGCCACCCAGTAGGTGTCGACCTCCAGCACGACCTCCGGGGCGAGCTTGCCGGCGAAGTACTCCAGCGCGGTGACGCCGTCGATGGTGCTCTCGACCTCGTGCGCGTGGTTGTGGTAGCCGACGCGGACGCCGTGCTTGGCGGCGACCTGGGCGGCGGCGTTGAGCGCGGCGGCCGTGGCCTCCACGTCCTCCGCGGTCTGCCAGCGCTCGGCGGGCACATGCGGGTCGATGACGGTCTGGATGCCGAGGTCGGCTGCGGCGGCGAACACGGTGTCGAGGTCGTCGCGGCCGATGAAGCCCTGGTGGGTGGTGGGGGCGGTGAGGCCGGTCTCGGCGAAGCCCGCGCGCAGGCCGTCGGCGAAGTCGAGGAAGCCGAACGGCTCGACCTGGGTGAAGCCGATGGCGGCGATCCGGCGGAGGGTACCGACCGTGTCCTCGGTCAAGAGCTCACGGACGGTGTAGAGCTGCACGGAGAGGTTTGAGGTCGACACTGTTCTCCTCGTCGAGTTTCTGCTGGGGGGGTTGTCGGCGCACGATCCGGCGCCGACATCCATTCAAGCGAGACTTCTGCCGGTTGTCAATCAAAAGTCGCCGTATTGTCGTCCGGCTTTGGACCGCCGGCCAGCCCTGTGGTTCAATACCTGCATGACCGACAGTGCCCGGGCGTCCGGCATCGTCGCCGCTGACGCCTCGGACCTCCTGGCGATCCTGCGCGACGGCGTTCCGCGTACCCGCGCGCAGCTGGCCGAGCTCACCGGCCTCGCGCGCTCGACGATCGCGGTCCGCATCGACACGCTCACCGATTCGGGGCTGGTCGCGCCCGCCGGCGACGACGTCTCGACGGGAGGCCGCCCGCCCGCGCGCGTGCGGTTCAACCCCGACTCGCGTGTCGTCCTGGCGGTCGACCTCGGCGCCACCCACGGCGTCGTCGCGCTGGCCGACCTCGCCGGGACGATCACGAGCAGCGAGTCCCGCCGCCTCCGCATCGCCGACGGGCCGGAGGCCGTGCTCGACTGGGCGCTGGAGACCGCGGGCCGCCTGTACACGGCGACCGGCCGCCCGCTCGGCGACCTCGTCGGGGTGGGCATCGGCGTGCCGGGCCCGGTGGAGCACTCGACCGGCCTTCCCGTCAACCCGCCGATCATGCCCGGCTGGGACCGCTTCGACATCCCGGCCTACGTGCGGCGGGTGTTCGACGTGCCGGTCCTCGTGGACAACGACGTGAACCTCCTGGCGCTGGGCGAGCACGCCCTCGCCTGGCCCGACCAGTCGGAGCTGCTCTTCGTCAAGGTCGCGACGGGCATCGGCGCCGGCATCATCAGCGGCGGCCGGCTCCAGCGCGGCGCGCAGGGCTCGGCGGGCGACCTCGGCCACGTGCGCGTGCCGTTCACCAGCGAGACCCCCAGCCACGGCGCGAGCGACGCGGACCTGGAGGCCCTCGCGAGCGGACCGGCGATCGCGCGCGCACTGACGGCGGCAGGCATCCCCGCCGAGACGAGCGACGACGTCGTGGCGCTGGCCCGCACCGGCAACGCGGAGGTGTTGCAGGCGATCCGCCAGGCCGGCCGCGACCTCGGCGAAGTGCTCGCGACCTGCGTCAACCTGCTCAACCCGTCGCTCGTCGTCGTCGGCGGCAGCCTCTCCCGGGTCGGCGAGCAGCTCCTCGCCGGCGTGCGGGAGGTCGTCTACCAGCGCTCGACCCCGCTCGCGACTCAGCATCTCACCATCACCGAGTCCCGCTCCGGCGAGACAGGCGGCGTCATCGGGGCGGCCATCATGGTCATCCAGGACACCCTCGGCGCCGCCTCCCGTCCCCTCCCCCGCTGAGCCGCCACCGCCCCCATCCACCTGTGCGCCCCGCGAGGGTCGAATCGATTCGATCCACCGGCCGCCTCGACAAGCCCCACCACCATCAACCCCCGTGAAAGGACCGCAGTGACCACCGCATCCACCCCGTCCAGCCCGCTCCGCGCCGGCGTCGTCGGCCTCGGCTGGGCAGGCCAGCAGCACATGGACGCCTACGCGGCGCTCCCCGGCGTCGAGCTGGTCGCCATCGCCGGCATGGAGGACGGCCCGCGCGCCGAGCTCGGCGAGAAGTACGGCGTCACCCGCCGCTACAGCGACTGGCGCGACCTGGTCGCCGACGGCGACCTCGACGTCGTGAGCGTCGCCGTCCCCACCTTCCTGCACGCCCCGATCGCCGTCGGAGCGCTCGAGGCCGGCATCCACGTGCTGAGCGAGAAGCCGATCGCCCGCACCGCCGCCGAGGCGCAGACGATGGTCGACGCCGCGCACCGGTCCGGCCGGGTGCTGGAGGTCGCCTTCAACCACCGCCGCCGCGGCGACATCGAGGCGCTCAAGGCGGCGATCGACGCCGGCCAGATCGGGCGGCCGTACCACGCCAGGGCGATCTGGCTGCGCCGCGCCGGCATCCCGGCCCTGGGAAGCTGGTTCACCAACCGCGAGATGGCCGGCGGCGGGCCGCTGATCGACATCGGCGTGCACGTGCTCGACTACGCCCTGCACCTGTTCGGCGAGCCTCAGGTCACCGCGGTCTCGGCGGTCACCCACTCCGAGCTCGGCTCCCGCGGCCGCGGCGGGGCGAAGAGCGACAAGCAGCACGTCGGCTCCGCGTACGAGGTGGAGGACCTGGCCAGCCTGCTGCTGCGCCTGGAGGGCGGCGGCTCCATCGTGCTCGAGACCAGCTGGGCCGCCTATCGTCCGGCCGGCGACGAGTTCGGCATCACGCTGTACGGCACCGAGGGCGGCGCGGACCTCCGCGTGGTCGACTACGCGCCCGCCGGCGAGCTGACCATCTTCACCGGCGAGGGCGAGGAGGTCGAGGACATCGCGGTGACCGCCGACGCCGGCCGCGGCCACCTCGCGGTGGTCGAGACCTTCCTCGAGCACGTCGCCGACCAGGCGAACTGGTCGCACTGGGACGGCTCGCTCGCGCTCGACCGCGCGCGCGTCATCGACGCCGCCTACGAGTCGGCCCGGGTCGGCGCCGAGGTGCGCCTGAGCCCTGCGACGGCCGGCCTCGACGACACGAACGCTACCGCCATCCCCGCCACGACCCAGGAGGCATGACCATGACCACCCCACTGCGCGTGACCGTCTGGAACGAAGGCGTCCACGAGACCACCCAGCCCGAGATCGCCGCGATCTACCCCGACGGCATCCACGGTGCCATCGCCGCCGGCCTCACCGAGTTGCTCGGCCAGGAGGTGGCGGTGCGCACCGCCACCCTCGCCGACCCCGAGCACGGCCTGAGCGAGCAGCAGCTCGCCGAGACCGATGTGCTGCTGTGGTGGGGCCACATCGCCCACGAGCAGGTCTCCGACGAGGTCGTGGAGCGGGTGCGGCAGCACGTCCTCGGCGGCATGGGCCTCATCGTGCTGCACTCCGGGCACTTCTCGAAGATCTTCATCCGCATGCTCGGCACCACCTGCTCGCTGCGCTGGCGCAACCCGGAGGGCGGCGAGCGCGAGCTGGTCTGGAACGTGAACCCGACGCACCCCATCGCGGCGGGCGTGGACCAGCCCATCGTGATCGAGGCGCAGGAGATGTACGGGGAGTTCTTCGACATCCCGACGCCCGACGACCTCGTGTTCATCAGCTCGTTCACCGGCGGGGAGGTGTTCCGCTCCGGCGTGACGTTCACCCGCGGACGGGGCAAGATCTTCTACTTCTCGCCCGGCGACCAGGAGTACCCGGTGTACTTCCACCCGCAGGTGCGCCGCGTCCTCGCGAACGGCGTGCGCTGGGCGGCGCCCGTCGCCGGCGCGCGCCAGTCCCCCGAGGTCTCCAACCCACAGCCCGTCTGACCCGCGCACGCAACTGACAGGACACGCCGCGTCCGCGCTTCGCGAGGCGGCGTGTCCTGTCCGTTCGTTTCGCCCGGCAGACTAGGGGCATGGCGAACGAACTCCCCGTGCCCCGTTTCCCCGACCCCGCCGACGCGCCCGCACTGCGCTGGGGGGTCATCGGCCCCGGCGTGATCGCCGCCGACTTCACCGACGCCCTGCACGCGCACACCACGCAGCGGATGGTCGCGTGCGGGTCCCGCTCGGCCGAGCGGGCGGCGCGCTTCGCCGCCGAGCACGGCGTCGAGCGCGCGTACGACTCGTACGAGGCGCTGGTCGCCGACCCGGACGTGGACGTCGTCTACGTGGCGACGCCGCACAGCGAGCACCTGGAGCACGCCCTCCTCGCCATCGCCGCCGGCAAGCACGTGCTGGTCGAGAAGCCGCTCGCCGCGACCGCCGACCAGGCCAGGCAGATCGCGGCGGCGGCGCGGGAGGCCGGCGTCTTCGCGATGGAGGCGATGTGGACCCGCTACCTCCCGCAGACCGACATCGTGCGGCAGCTCCTCGACGCCGGCGCGCTCGGCGAGGTGCGCGTCGTCACCGCCGACTTCGGCGGCCGCGCCACGTTCGACCCGGCCGGGCGGCTCTGGGATCCGGCGCTGGCCGGCGGCGCCCTCCTCGACATCGGGGTCTACGTGGTGTCGTGGGCGTCGTTCGTGCTCGGCGCGCCGGCCGGGATCCTCGCGACCGGCACCCTTGCGCCGACCGGAGTGGACGAGCAGGCGGCGCTGATCCTCACCTCGGCCCGCGGCGGTCAGGCGCTGCTGAGCACCGGCCTCCGCGCCGGCACGCCCTCGCTCGCGTCCATCAGCGGCCGCGACGGCAGGATCGAGATGCACAGCCCGTTCTGGGGCCCGAGCGGCCTCCGGCTCGTCGGCGCCGACGGCCGTTCGTCGAGCGAATGGCGCGACCCGTACGAGCGTCCCTACCGGCAGGGGATGTCGTACGAGGCGGCCGCGCTCGCCCGCTATGTCGCCGAGGGCCGCACCGAGTCGCCGCTGCATTCGCTCGACGAGGCCGTGTCGACGCTCGTCACCATCGACGAGGCACGCCGCCAACTCGGCGCGGCGGGCGTGGGCTGACGACGGGAGTCCGTGGGCCGGGGCAGAATGGACGAGTGCTCGACCGCTCCGCCACCCGCAGCCCCGACCTCTACCGGCCGGGCGTGCTGGCGGATCTCGGCCCGCGCTCGTCGGCTCCGGCCCCGCGCCCGGTGGTGCCGGCCGTGCCCGGAGCGACCGGGCATCTGGCCAGGGTCGTCGCGTCGTCGAGCGACCGGATCGGCTGGCTCCGCGCCCGCAGCCGCGGCATCACCGCGACCGATGTCGCCAAGCTGTCCACGCCGCAGTCCCTGCACGCGGCCGTCTCCGACAAGCTGAACGGCTCGGGGTTCTCCGGCAACATCTTCACGCAGCACGGCCGCAGCAGGGAGCCGGAGATCGCGGCGTGGGTTGCCGCGACGCACGGCATCCAGCCGTCCGACCTGCTCTTCCACGCCGAGCGCGACCGGCGCCACCTGGCGACCCCGGACGGCCTCGTCCTCCGCAGCGGGGGCCGGATCGAGCTCGCCGAGATCAAGACCACGAACAAGCCGTTCAACAGCATCCCGCGCCACTACCTCCGGCAGATCTGGTGGCAGCAGTACGTGCTCGGCGCCGACCGGACGCTGTTCGTGTGGGAGCAGCACGACCGCTTCGTGCCGATCCACGACGAGCCGCAGTGCCAGTGGGTCGACCGCGACGACCGGGAGATCGCCCGGCTCGTGGCGCTGGCGGGCGACCTGATCGACCTGCTGCGGGAGGCGACGACGCGGTCGGCGACGGAGGCTCAGCGCACCGAGGCTCAGCGCACCGAGGTTCAGCGCACCGAGGTTCAGCGCACCGTCGCTTCGTAGTCCGCCGTCTCCTGCTCCTGCCGCTCCTGCCGGATTCCCACGGCCACCGGCACCGTGACCAGCGCCAGCGCGTAGACCGCGATCCATGCGATCGCCACGGTGGTGCCGACGAGCTCAAGCCACGCGCCGACATCCGTCGCGACGCGCACGATCGCCATCAGCCCGCCGGCGATCGTGATCAGAGCGACGGCGACGCAGCTCGCGAGCGAGAAGCGCGCCACCCGAGGCAGCCGGGTCGCGAACGACACCTGCAGCATCGCGAAGCACGCCGCCGCGAAGCCGAGCACCGCGGAGACGGTGTGCACCAGATCCTGCACCGTCGACGCCGGGTCGATCAGCGGCACCGGGCAGTACGCCGTGCAGGTGACCTGGGAGGCCAGCACGAAGCACAGCGCGGCGAAGCCGAGGCTCACGGCGGGAGCCCACCGGTCGAGACCGCGGACCGACGAGCGAACGTGACCGCTGGCCAGCGCCACGGAGCAGCCGCCCGCCGCGATGAGCAGCAGTGCCACCTTGAACGGGAACGCCGTGGGCGCGCCGACGGCGCCGAGCTCGCTCACGTAGACCGGGTAAGGAACGGTAAGCCGCGCGGCCCAGATGATCGTCAGCCCGCTCAGCACGCTCACGGTGCCGATCGCCAGCAGCACAGGAACCGCGCGCTGCCATCCGCCAGCGAGCACGGGCAGGGCGAACGGCTGGCGCACGATACGCAGCAGTCGTCGCACAACGGCTCCTCAAGTCGGATGGCTCGGGTCGGATGGCTCGGGTCGAGGGATTCTAACCGGACCATCCCTGTGAACGTCCCCAACCGGGCCGCGAAAAGCCTGAGCGGCCCGGGAAACAGACTGTTCACACGCGGTGACCCGCCCGTAACACCACGGACCCATTCGCGCGTTTGACTGGAAGCCAGCCGCGCCGCTCGCGGCGGCGACGAGGGGAACACGAATGCCGAAGACGATGCGCGCCGCTCTTCTCGACGCGGCAGGCGACCCGGCGGCCCTCCGGATCGGCGAGACCTCGACACCCGACCGGGTGAACGCGGAGTTCCTGGTGAAGGTCGTGGCCGCCGGCGTGAACCCGCTCGACGCCAGCACCCGCTCCGGCAACGGCGTGTTCGGCGCCATCCACACCTTCCCCGCCGTGCTCGGCCACGACTTCAGCGGCGTCGTCGTGGAGTCGCCGTTCGCCGCGCACCCGCTGCGCCCCGGCGACGAGGTGTTCGGGATGGTGATGGTGCCCCGCTTCGGCGGCAGCTACGCCGAGTACGTCTCCGTCCCGAGCGTCAGCCTGGTGCGCAAGCCGGCGACGCTCTCCCACATCGAGGCGGCCGCGGCGCCGCTCGCCGCGCTGACGGCCTGGGGCATGGTGGTGGAGCTGGCCAAGGCTCACGAAGGCCAGCGCGTGCTCGTGCACGCGGGCACGGGCACGGTCGGCCACTTCGCCATCCAGTTCGCCGCCTACTTCGGCGCCCACGTGATCGCCACCACCTCGAGCGCGAACCACTCCTGGCTGCGTTCGCTGGGCGCGGCCGAGGTGGTGGACGAGGCCGCCACCGGTGACGACCCCACCGGGCTCGGGGACACCGTCGACGTCGTCGTCGACCCGGCCTCCGACCTCGAACGCGCCACCCGTTCGCTCGCGCTGATCCGGCCGGGCGGCCTGCTCGTCCTGCACGCCCCGACCGGCCTCGACCCGGGGCTCGCCGAGGCCGCAGAGGCCGCGGGCGTCCGGACGACGGGCTACACGGTCGCGCCGGACGGCGGCACGCTCGCCGTCATCGCCCGCCTCCTGGAGACGGGCAGCGTGCGCGTCCACGTGGACCGCATCTTCCCGCTCGACGAGATCGCGGACGCGCACAGGGCGATCGAGCACGAGACCACCAAGGGCGCGATCGTGCTCAAGGTCGCGGAAGGCTGACCAGCTCCCGCTCCATCACCCAGTCGTCCTCCAGCCGGTCGCCGACGAGGAAGCGCTTGGAGCCGACCCGCTCGAACCCGTGCTTGCCGTAGAACCGCTGAGCCCGCGCGTTCTCCTCGTTCACGCCCAGCCAGATCCCCTCGGCGCCGGCGTCCGCCGCCGCGGCCAGGCTGGCCTCCATCAGGCGCCCGGCGACGCCCTCGCCATGGTGGCCGGGGAGGACGTAGCACTTGCTGAGCTCGGCGGTCGGGCGCACCCGGACGGCGGCGCGCACGTCGGCGTCGGACGGCTCGCCCAGGTTCACCATCGTGTACCCGATGACGGCGCCGGTCGCGTGCTCGGCCACGAGCACGCGCCGCGCCGGGTCGGCCGTGTACTCCGCGAACCGCTCCGTGGACAGAACGGACGCGATGAAGGCCGCTTTGGCCTCCGCCGTCGTGTGCGGCGGGCAGGCGAGCGGGAAGGTCACGGCGGCGACGCCCGCGAGGGCCTCCGCGTCGGCGGCGGTCGCGGGACGGATGACGACGGTCATCCCGCCAGCGTAGCCGGGGCGGCGGGCGCAGGGACGCCCTCATGCCGGGCATGAGGGCGTCCCGTCGCTCAGTGCCGTCCCTGGGCCACCAGCTTGAGGAGGGTGAAGGAGACGCCACCGAGCCCGGTCACGTCGTCGTAGCCCTTCGCCGACTTCAGCGAGGTGTCGTTGTCGAGGGTGATGAAATAGGTGTTCCCGCTGTTGCGGCTGGTGTAGACCAGCGCCTGCGGCGGATTCTGCGGCACCACGTCCCGGAATGCGTTCGGCAGCACCCGATCCACGGCGTAGAGGGTCGGGTTGGCGAACCCGATCGTCTTCCCCGTCGCCTGCTGCACGATCGCGATCTGGGCAGCGACGATCGGCGAGGCCAGCGACGTGCCGCCGTAGGTCTCGTTGATGTAGTCACCGGTCGCGAGCGTCGTGTCGTCGACGATGGGCCGGATCCCGATCTGGAAGCCGGTGTACGGGTCGGCGAGTGCCGAGACGTCCGGCGAGACCCGGAAGCCGTTGCTCAGCGCCTGCGGCACGATCCCACGCTGATAGTCGGGCGCTTTGAAGACGGCGCTGACGCCACCGCCTGCGCCGCCCGCGAAGAGCCCACCGGGCAGCGCGGAGTCGTACGACAGCGTCCCATCGGCATTCTTCACGATCTTGTCGAGCTGGTCGCCCCAGCCGGTCTCCCACGCGATCGAGCCGTTCTTGGCGATGCCCAGGCTGGTGCCCCCGACCGAGGTCACCCACGGGGAGGACGCCGGGAAGTCCGGCGACGGGTATCCGACCTCGTCGGGCGCCGACTCGTCGCCGTTGTCTCCGCTCGAGAAGTAGAGCCCGATCCCCTCGCCTGCCGCCTGGAGCTGAAGGTCGACCTCGCCCTGGATGACGTCGGCGGGCACGGCCTCGCCGACGTTCCCGTAGCTGTTGCTCACGATGTTCGCCAGCTTGTTGTCGAGGACCTTCGACATCGCGATGTCCAGGCCGCCGCCGCAGTCGGTGCCGCCCACATAGAGGATGCGGGCGCCGGGGGCGACGGAGTGGACGGACTCCACGTCGAGGGTCTGCTCGCCCTGCCATCCGCTCGGGTACTGGCACAACGCCTCATCGGTGAACTGCGCCGACGGCGGGACGAGCTGCTGGTAGTTCGACGCCGTCAGCAGAGGCTCGCCGTTCTGCTGGGCGAGACCGTTCGCGTCCTGGAGGATGCTCGGGCTGGCGTACGCGTCGATGATCGCGACCGTCTGCCCGCTCCCGTTGACGCCCTTCCGGTTCAAGTCGGTCAGCCCGTAGGCGCTCCGGAGCTGCTGCGGAGTGTACCCGCAGTTGTAGGTTCCGTACGTCGTCTGCCCGTTGTACGCGGCCGGCACCGTGACGGTGTTCTCGCCGACGTAGTGCGAGCACGGGGTCTGGATCACAGGAGCGGTCGCGGCCTTGCGCGAGATCTGAGGCGCACCCGAGGCGCCGAGGTCACCCTGCTTGATCGAGTCGGGCCGCGTCAGGGTGCGGGACTGCTCGATGCTGACCGCGGAGACCTTCGCTCCGATCGCCGCGGGCAGCGAGGGCGCCGACGACGGCGCCACGAGCCGGTGACCCGCGTAGTCGTAGGCGTGCAGTGACGTCCCGAACACCGAGCCGAGCTGCTGCGGGGTGCCACGGAACACCACGTACTGCCTGCTTTCCGGGGTTCCCTGGATGGTGAGGCCCGCCGTGGTGAGGAAAGACACGACCGAGGCGTAATCGGCCTTCGAGGGCGAGAACCGGGCGATCCACTGTGCCGGGCTCAACGCCTTGCGGTACCCCGACTGTGACGGATTCGAGACCTGCTTCGCGAGGTTCTCCGCGCCCTTCAGGTCACGCAGCGGCAGATAGATCTCACCCTGTACGGTCTCGTCGGTCGCCGCCGCCCCTGCGTCGTTCTGGGCGGTGGCCCACGATGGGACGGAACCGGCGTAGGAGACCCGGTCGGCGGCGTTCGCCCCGGATGCCCCTGCCAATGACAACGCCACCACGGCGGACGTGGTGGCGATGATGCCGATGGTCCTCTTGTGGAGGACTCGGACGGTGCGAGGTTGCTTCACTACGTTCCCCTTCGCTGAACTGGCTCGACATCGAGCCGACGCGCGACGCGCGACAGAGCGAACGTAGCCCAGCCTGTCTACCTCCGCAAGATGGGGTAGACAAGTCCGTCGCACAACACCTCCCTCGCGGGAAGCGCAGAACGGGCCGGCCACCCTGAGGTGACCGGCCCGTTCGGACGCGGAAGCGATCAGATCGCGTTGACGTCCAGCGGGATGCCCGGGCCGAACGTGGTCGACACGGCGCCCTTCTGGATGTAGCGGCCCTTCGCAGCGGACGGCTTGAGACGGACGATCTCGTCGAGGGCGGCCGTGATGTTCTCGTCGAGCTGCTCGGCGGTGAAGCCCGCCTTGCCGACCACGAAGTGGACGTTGGCGTGCTTGTCGACGCGGAACTCGATCTTTCCGCCCTTGATGTCGGAGACGGCCTTCGCGACATCCGGGGTGACCGTGCCGGTCTTCGGGTTCGGCATCAGGCCACGCGGGCCGAGCACCTTGCCGAGACGGCCGACCTGGCCCATGAGCTCCGGGGTGGAGACGGCCGAGTCGAAGTCGGTGTAACCGCCGGCGACCTTCTCGATCAGGTCGCTGCCGCCGACCTCGTCGGCGCCCGCGGCGATCGCGGCCTCAGCGGCCGGGCCGGTCGCGAACACGATGACGCGCGCGGTCTTGCCGGTACCGTGAGGAAGGATGACGGTACCGCGGACCATCTGGTCCGCCTTGCGCGGGTCCACGCCGAGCTTCAGCGCGACCTCGACGGTCGAGTTGAACTTGGCGGAACCGGTCTCCTTCGCGAGGGTGACGGCCTCGGTGGGGGTGTAGAACTTGCCGGCCTCGATCTTGTCGGCCGCGGCCCGGTAGGCCTTGGACTTCTGTGCCATGAGATTTCTCCTAACGAGAATGTGGTGCGAGCCTGGCCGGCTCTGCCACGGTGATGTCTGGGTGACGGGGAGGTCGGGCTTACGCCTCGACCGTGATGCCCATCGAACGGGCGGTGCCTGCGATGATCTTCGACGCCGCGTCGATGTCGTTGGCGTTGAGGTCGACCATCTTCTGCTCGGCGATGGCGCGCACCTGGTCCTGGGTCAGCTTGCCGACCTTGGTGGTGTGCGGGACGCCGGAGCCCTTGGGAACGCCCGCGGCCTTCTTGATCAGCTCGGCGGCCGGCGGGGTCTTCAGGACGAACGTGAACGAACGGTCCTCGTAGACGGTGATCTCGACCGGGATGACGTTGCCGCGCTGCGACTCGGTCGCCGCGTTGTACGCCTTGCAGAACTCCATGATGTTCACGCCGTGCTGACCCAGGGCCGGGCCGATCGGCGGGGCCGGGTTGGCAGCGCCGGCGTTGATCTGAAGCTTGATCAGACCGGTGACCTTCTTCTTCGGTGCCATGTCTCTTCCTTCTTTGTGTGTTCGAGCACGTGGGCGTCAGGCCCGCGTCGCTCTCCCGGTTTCTCGGCCCTTCCGAGACCCGGTGGCTGTAAATCCTTGGGTGGGAACAGTGGGAGGCTCTGGATGATTCCCGTCAGAGCTTCGTGACCTGGTCGAAGCTGAGCTCGACCGGGGTCTCGCGCTCGAAGAGCGACACGAGCACGGTGAGCTTGCCGCTCTCCGGCTTGATCTCGCTGATCGAGCCAGGCAGGCCCGCGAACGAGCCCTCCTTGATGGTGATGGTCTCGCCGATCTCGAAGTCGACCTCGGCCGGGATGACCCGCGCGGTGGCCTTCTGGCCCTTCGCGCCGCCCTTGGCCGGAGCCTGGTCGATCTGCACGAGGCTCTTCAGCATCGAGAAGGCCTCTTCGAACCGCAGCGGCGTGGGGTTGTGGGCGTTGCCCACGAACCCGGTGACGCCCGGGGTGTGGCGGACGACCGACCAGCTGTCCTCGTTGAGGTCCATGCGCACCAGCACGTAGCCGGGGATGCGCACGCGGTTGACCATCTTGCGCTGGCCGTTCTTGATCTCGACCACGTCCTCCATGGGGACCTGGACCTCGAAGATGAAGTCCTCCATGTTCATCGAGACCATGCGGTTCTCGATGTTGGACTTCACGCGGCGCTCGAAACCGGCGTAGGAGTGGATGACGTACCACTTGCCGAACTTGGAGCGCAGCTCTGCACGGAACGCCTCGTACGGGTCGGCTGCCGTGTCGTCCTCGTCCTCGACGGCCTCCTGGGCGGCCTCGGCCTCCTCGGCGGAGTCGACCTCGAGCGCCTCGTCGACGGCGCGGTCGGCCTCGGGGTCGACGGCCTCGGCCATCGCGTCGAGGACGGCGTCCAGATCGATCTCGGTGCCGTCGTCGGCCACGATGTGCAGCGCCTCGTGCTCGGCAGGGTCGGACGACTCCTCGTCGCGCTCCAGGACATTGCCCGTCTGCGCCTCGTCGTCTTCGGAGGACTGCTCTGCAGCGGTCGCCCAGTCGACGTCGTCGCGATTCGTCTCAGACACTGAATTCATTCCATTTCTGTCGGTATGGCCGTGCGGCCGGTCGGGATGCGCGGATTACTTCGGATTCCCGAAGACCCACACCACGCCGAGACCGAACACCCAGTCGAGCAGGGACACGATCGCCATCATGATCACCACGAAGACGAGCACGACGCCCGTGTAGCTCAGGAGCTCCTTGCGCGTCGGCGTGACGACCTTCTTGAGCTCGCCGATGACCTGCCGGATGAACAGGGCGATCCGCGCGAAGGGGTTGCGCCTCGCGGCGCGCTCCTTCTTGGCGTTGGCGACGACTTCCTCGCTCGGTTCGTCGATTACCTTTCGGGCCACCTCGTTACACCTTTCGTGGACCGGCATCGGGATGCCGGTTTGCAGGGCGGACAGGAATCGAACCTGCAACCTGCGGTTTTGGAGACCGCTGCTCTGCCAATTGAGCTACCGCCCTAGGGATCGTGAACCCAGAACCCTCCTGGCATTCACGAAAAATAGGCGCAGAAAAGCTTGGCGGATTCAACCACCGCACCCAAGTGTACGGGACGCCGCACCCCCTCGCAAAAACGCCGCAGGGCTTGACAACGCGGGCCGTCGTCAGAGCAGCTTGCGCTCCAGCGCCCACGCCGTGAGCTCGTGCCGCGAGGACAGCTGGAGTTTGCGGAGCACCGCGGAGACGTGGGTCTCGACGGTCTTGACCGAGATGAAGAGCTCGGCCGCCACCTCCTTGTAGGCGTAGCCGCGCGCGATCAGCCGCATGACCTCCCGCTCCCGGGCGGAGAGCCGGTCGAGCTCGTCCGTGCTCTCGGCCTGCTCGCCCGCCGCCGCGCCGAAGGCGTCCAGCACGAACCCGGCCAGCTTGGGCGAGAACACGGCGTCGCCGCCGGCCACCGCCACGACCGCGTCGCTGACCTGCCGGCCGGAGCTGCCCTTGGTCAGGTAGCCGCGCGCGCCGGCCCGGATCACGCCGACGACGTCCTCTGCCGCGTCCGAGACGCTCAGCGCGAGGAAGCGCGTGCGCTGGTGCTCGGCGGCGGTTCGGCGGAGCACCTCCGCGCCGCCCCCGCCCGCGCCGCCCGGCAGGTGCACGTCGAGCAGCACGACGTCCGGGCGCGTGCGCTGGATCGCCGCCACCGCCCCGTCCACGTCCTGCGCCTCCGCCACCACCCGGAGGCGATCGTCCAGGTCGGACCGCAGGCCCGAGCGGAAGATCGAGTGGTCGTCGACGATCACGACGGTGATCGCTCCAGCGGCTGTGTCGTCCGTCATGGTCTCATTCTCGCTCGGCGGGCACTTCGGCGCTCAGGTGGATCTCGGTTCCGGACTCCCTCGACGTCACCGTCGCCTGTCCTCCCGCCCGGCGCATCCGGCCGACGATCGACTCGCGCACCCCCAGCCGCCCCTCCGGCAGCGCGGCGATGTCGAAGCCGGGGCCGCGGTCGCGGACGAACACGTCGGCGCTGCCCGCACCGGACTCGACGTACACGGAGACGTCGCCGCCGGCGTGCCTGGCCGCGTTGAGCATCGCCTCGCGCGCGGCGGCGGCCAGCTCGGCGGGCGCGCCCCGCACCGGCTCTCCCACGCTCACGACGTCGAAGTGGACGGCGTGGTCGACCTCCAGCGCCGCCGCCACCTCACGGAGCTCGGTCGCCAGATCGCCCGCCTCCGGCCGCGCGCCGTCGGCGCCCTCGGCGTAGAGCCAGTCGCGCAGCTCGCGCTCCTGGGCGCGGGCGATCCGGCCGACCTCGCTGGACGCGCCCGCCCGGTTCTGGATGAGCGCGAGGGTCTGCAGCACCGAGTCGTGGAGGTGGGCCGCCATCTCCGCGCGCTGCTCCTCGCGGACGCGCGCCGTCCGCTCGGCGATCAGCTCGCGCCAGAGCCGCAGCGCCCACGGCGCCACCAGGACCGCCGCGCCCGCGAACGTGGCGCCGATGATGGCGAGCCACAGATACCCGGACGAGCTCCCGGCCTGCATGCCGCTGAGGGCAAGGGCGAGCGCGACGAGGAACCCGCCGGCGGCGAGGCGGAACGTCGCGGGCGCGAGCGGCGACGGCGCGAGGCTCTGGTCGTCGACGAGCTGGTCCCAGATCACCGCGGCCACCAGCAGCAGGACCGCCGCCAGGACGGCCCCGAACGCGGAGCCCGGCGCGTCGGCGGCGACCGCGACGATCGCGGCCACCCCGGCGGCGGCGCCGAGCGCGGCGAGCACCCACGGGACGTTCACGCGCCGGGTGACGCGCTCGTCCGGGTCCTCCGGGGCCGCGGCGCGCAGTGGGGTCAGCGCCCAGAGCCAGAGGTAGAACAGGACACCGGCGCCGCCGATCAGGCTGGTGCCGACGAAGATCCAGCGCACGGCGACCACCGGCCAGCCGAGGTGGTCGGCCAGCGCCACGCTCACGCCGCCGACCAGGCAGTCCCGCGGGCGCGCGAGGGGAGGGCGCGGGGTGCGCCCTCGGGTCGCGGGGGTGGAGGCCATACCTGGAATCCAAGCAGACCCGGTCCCTCCCGCACAGCGCGGGCGACGGGAATCAGGGTGCGCTCAGGGTGTCCCCCCATAGCGGCAGCGCGCCGCCGCGCGCCACGATCGAGTCATGGTGAACGACGGCACGACCCCTCCCCCTTCGGACGTCCCCGCCTCCGGTGGAGCCCAGCCCCCCTCCGGCGGCGCGCAGACGCCCTACGGCGGCCCGCAGACCGGCCTCTCCGGCCGGGGCACCCGCTTCTTCGACTGGATGCGCGGGCTCGGCGTCCAGCGCACGGACGGCTGGATCGGCGGGGTCTGCGCGGGCATCGCCTACCGCATCGGCATCGACCCCCTGATCGTCCGCGGCATCGTGGTCGTCGTCGCACTGCTCGGCGCTCCCGCCCTCCTGTTCTATGCGCTGGCCTGGGCGCTGCTGCCGGACCGCGACGGCCGCATCCACCTCCAGCGCCTCTTCGAGGGCGAGTTCGAGCCGCCGATGGTCGCGATCGGGGTGCTCGTCGTGCTGTCGCTGCTGCCGTGGTCCGACGGGCTCTGGTGGTTCGGGGCGCCGTTCGGCCATGGTCCCGGCTGGGGCGACTCGGTCGGACGGATCATCTGGACCGTGATCGTGCTGGCCGCGGCCGTCGCGCTGATCGTCTACGCCGGGCGCCGGGCCGACAGCCGGTCGGCGTCCGGTGCGGGGTCGTCGGGTCCGGCGGCGCCTGCCGCCGCCGCCACCGCTTCCGCAGCCGCGACGACCGTCCCGGATCCCGCCGCCGCGCCCGCCGTCCCCGCCTCGCCGACGGTCGCCACCGTCGCCGAGCCCACGGCTCCTCCCGCGCCGGGTGCGGGCGCGACCGCGGAGGAGGTGACCGACTGGCGCACCCGCCAGGCGCAGTGGAAGGCCGAGCACGATCAGTGGAAGCAGCGGCTCGCCGAGGACATGCGCGCGGTGAAGGCGCAGCGCTCGGCGCAGCTGCGGGCGCAGGCCTCCGCTGCCAACGCGGACGCCGAGGCCAGGCGGGTGGCCTACCGCGCCGCCAACCCCCGGGTCGGCGCTGCGATCGGCTGGCTGTCCGTCGGCCTGGCCCTGGTCGCGGGCTCCCTCACCGGCGCGCTCTGGGGCCCGCTCACCGGCCTGCCCGGTTACGCCCTGACCGCCTCGCTCGCCGCGGCGACGCTCGTGTTCGGCGTGACCGTCCTCATCGCGGGGATCGCCCGCCGCCGCAGCGGCTTCCTCATCTTCCTGGGCATCCTGCTCGCCGGACTCACCGCGCTGGCCGCGCTGCTGCCGACCTCCCCCGCGGTCCGGCTGGACGCGAGCGTCACCGCCGGCAACACGCTGTCGGCGACGCCCGCGGGGAGCGCGAACTACCTCCAGGCGGTCGGAGACAGCACCATCGACCTCAGCAAGGCCGTGACGGCCTCCGGCACGCCGGTGGTCAACTTGGCCAAAGGCCCCGGACCGACGACGGTGATCGTCCCGGCGGACGCCACCGTGCGCGTGGAGGCCGCCACCGTGGCGTCGGTGACCGTGACGGACCCGTCGGGCGGCGAGCAGGTGCACCGCTGCGACCCGGGCTTCTTCGGCGGCTGCTCCACGGACATCGTGGTCGGCCCGGCCGGCTCCCCGGACGCCGTCGTCCGCGTCGCCCAGCTCGACGCGGTCCACGTCGAACGAGTCGAGAAGTGACAGAGAGCGAGAGCGAGATGACGACCACACCTGCCCAGCCGACCGACGACACGAACGCGGACGACGCGAACACCGACAACGCGAACACCGACGACGCGAACACCGACGACGCGAACACCGACGACGCGAACGCCACGACCCCGGTGCCGACCACAGCCGAGTCCGACGACACGAACCTCACCATCCCGCTGCCGACCACGGCCGAGTCCGACGACGCCGACACGCTCGTGATCCCGGCCACCGCGGACACGTCGGCGACAGCCGAGACGCTCATGATCCCGGCGCCCGCCACGCCCGCAGCATCGGCCACGGCGACCACCCCCGCCGCGCCGCCCGCCGCCCCGGCCGAACCCTGGCTCTCCGACGCCGCCTACTCCTACGTGCCCCGGCCGGTGCCCTCGGGGCCGCCGCCCGTCCGCTGGGGCGGGATCGTCTGGGGCGCCCTGCTGATCCTGCTCGCCGTCGCCACCCTCGTGACCGTCTCGTCGCCCGTGCGTCTCGCCGGCGTCACCGTCTGGCTCGCCACCCTCACTCCGGGTGCTGCTATCGCCGTGTGGATCGCCGTCATCGGGATCGTCATCGTCATCTCGGCGCTGCTCAGCGCGATCAGCGCCACTCAGCGCAGCCGCCGGCGCCGCCGGGTCTGACCGGCGGTCCCGCCCTCGAACGAGGAGGTGCCGGCCGCTCAACCCGAATAAGCCGGCCGGCACCCGGGGTGGGCTCCGGCTGCATGGGATGCAGCGACACTCGACCACCCGCTGGCGGAACGGCTCCGGGTACCCGTACCGGATGCGCCGTCCGCAGACTCCAGTAAGGCGGACCGAGCGGGCCCCAATCCCGGCGGCCTGCGGAATCCCGCGCCGGCGGTGAGCGAGGATCACCTGCGTGGTCACCTTGCGGCGCCGATCCCACGGGGCTCACCGCACCAGCCGTCTCGGGCACGGAACCGGGAGCGAGCCCGCGAAGCCCTGTGACTATGGGTGTGAACAGCCGCGGGCGGCCGGCGCGATCCAGCCGATCACGGCGGAGTCCCGCGCGAGACGGCCCGGGCCCACACTGCGCGGGGCCCCGTCGATCACGCCCGATCAAATCCCTGGAGTGAAAAGCATGGTGAATCAGCCCGGACTCGCCTCCGACCCTCCCGTGGTCGCCGACCCGGCGCTGCTGCTCACCGCGGCCGTCGCGCGCCTGGCGACGACCCTCGGCGTCCGCCTGCTCGTCATCAAGGGGATCACCGCCGCCGTATACGGACTCCGTCCTGCCCACACCAGCAGCGATGTCGACGTGCTCGTCAGCCACGACGACTACGGTTCGCTGATCGCCGCTCTGGAGGAGCGCGGCTGGCGCCGGCGGGCCCACGACCCGGACACGGACACCTTCCCCCTGCACAGCGCGAGCCTGTACCACCCCGAATGGTCGGTCGACGTCGATGTCCATTTCCGCTATCCGGGCCTCGAAGCGGACGGCGACCTCTTCGAGTCGATCTGGGCGCAGCGCACGGTCATGTGGTGCGGCAACCAGCGGGTCTGCATCCCCGGCCTCGCGGACGCGATCATGATCGGCGCCGTCCACGCGATCCGTTCCCGGTTCTCCCGACGGCATCGCGACGAGCTCGACTACCTCGTCGTGCGCTGCGCAGACATGGATGTCGCGCTCCTGCTCCGCCGCGCCCGGGAGCTCGGCGCGCTCGCCACCGCGCGACCCTTCCTGGAACGCCTGAAGCCGTTCGACGTGGACTTCGCCTGGGGCGAGGCCTCCGCCGAGTGGCGGCTGCGCACCGAGTTCCCCGAGGCCGCCGAACGTCGGGCTCTGCTGTGGAGGCGGGCCACGCCGCGGCAGCGCCTGACCAAACTGCGTCTCGCGCTCTTCCCGCCGCCCGCAGCGCTGGTGAAGGAGACCACGCGGACCCGGCTCGGGGCGGTCCAGCTCGCCGGAGGCTATCTGCGCCGATGGGTCCGCGGCGTGAAGGCCCTCCCGAAGGCGCTGGCCGTGCTGGCGGACGACCGGCGCGAACGCTGATGCCGGCGGCAGCCGACGGCCCTCAGTACGCCCCGTTCGGGCGCAGGACCACTCCGACGGTCTGGAAGAGGATCCGGAGGTCCCCGCCCACCGACCAGTTCTCGACGTAGAAGAGGTCGAGCCGCACCCCCTGCTCCCAGGTCAGATCGGAACGCCCGTTGACCTGCCACAGCCCGGTCATCCCCGGCTTGACGATGAGCCGGCGGTGGCTGTCCCTGTCGTATTCGGCGACTTCGGAGGGGAGCGGCGGGCGCGGGCCCACGAGACTCATCTCGCCTTTCAGCACGTTCCACAGCTGCGGCAGCTCGTCGATCGACGTGCGCCGCAGGAACCCGCCGACCCGGGTGACCCGCGGATCGTCCTTGATCTTGAACAGCGGACCGGCGCCTTCATTCCGGTGCAGCAGGTCCGCGACCTCCTCCTCCGCGTTCACCCGCATGGTGCGCAGCTTGAGGATGCCGAACAGCTTGCCGTCGCGTCCCACCCGCGACTGGACGAAGAACGCGGGACCGGGGCTGTCGAGCCGGATCAGCACAGCGCAGGCGGCGATGACCGGCAGCAGGAACGCCAGCGCGACGGAGCTGAGCACCACGTCGAAGACGCGCTTCGCCCGTCGCCGCGTGATCGAGCGGTCGGCCGGTGCGACCTCGATGATGGGGAGCCGGTCGATCGGGAAGTACTCGGCGCGCGGCGCGGCGAGCTCCGGCACGTCGATCGAGAGCCACACCACGGCGCCGGCGCCCTCCACATCCCAGAGCAGCTGGCGGACGTTCGCGCCGCCGCGCTCCTCGGTCAGCACGATGATGTCGACCCGGTGCTGCTCCACGAGCTGCCGCAGCTGCGGCCCGCGCGCGTTCTCGACGCCGGTCGTGGCGACGACGTCGACGGCGATCGGCGCCGCACGCTCCGCGAAGACCGCCGCGAGCTCGGCGACCCGTTCCGGGGTCCCCACCACCAGTGCGCGACGGATGTACCGGCCGCGCGCACGGTGGGCGTAGATCCAGGTGCGGCAGACGAAGCGGACGGCGAGCAGTCCGAAGAAGCCGATCGGGATGGCGAAGGCCAGATACGCGCGCGAGAGGTCGAGCTGGAGGACCAGGGAGGCTACGGCCAGGATCGCGACCAGCCATGCGGTCGCGCGCACCGGCGGCCAGTACGACGGGCCGTTGCGCCGCCGCGGCCACGACACGTACCCGTTGAGTGCCGCGAGGATCCCGATCCAGAGCAGCCCGAGCACCACGGAGACCGTCGCATACGACGTGTCGAGCGGTCCGATCCTGGCCGGATCGTCCCGGGTGCCGAACCGGACGACGTGCGCGGCGGCGAGAGCGACGCCGACGACCAGGGCATCCGCCAGGAGGAGCGGGCGCGCGGCGCGCAGTCGGCCGGTCAGAGTCTGCGCGTGTTGTGAATCGGTGCGGACCATCAGTTCCTTCCGTTGCCCAGCGCGCCGCTCTCGAGCGTCGGTATGACGTCGTCGGCCGCGAGCGCTTTGCTGAGGACCCCGGTGCGCGCCTCGTCGACGCGCACGATCGACTGCCCGTCCGGCGACCTTCCGGTCCCGGCGGTGGGCAGCGTGAGGGTGTGGATCGCGTCCGGCTTCAGGCCGCGGTAGTCGAACGCGAGCGACGCGGCGACCGGCGCGGTCAGCCCCTCGTCGACGGCGATGTAGCGGGCGAGCGTCCCGATGGCGTTCTGCGTCCTGCCCGGATCCGTCAGGACCTGCGCGCCGACGAACCCCTGCAGCAGGCCGCGGATGAACGCCTGCTGGTTGCGGACGCGCTGGTAGTCGCTGTCCGGGAACGAGTACCGCTCGCGGACGAACGCGAGCGCCGCGGATCCCTCGAGCCGGTTCTCGCCCTTCTCGAAGCGGTAGCCCGGCATGTTCTTCGAGGCGAAGGCGTGCTCGGACCAGACCGTCACGCCGCCGAGCGCCGTGGCCAGCGCACCGAACCCGCCGAAGTCGACGACCATCACGTGGTCGATGCGCGCCCCGAGCAGGCCCTCCACCGTCTGGACCGCGAGCGGCACGCCGCCCCAGCTGAACGCGGCGTTCAGCTTCGCCTCGCCGTGGCCGGGGACAGGCACCCACAGGTCGCGCATCAGCGAGACGACCACGATCCCCGACCGGTCGGCGGGGAGGTGGACGAGCATCAGCGTGTCGGAGCGCTCCCCCGTCGCGGCGCCCGACATCGAATCGCGCAGTCCGGTCCGGGAGTCCGACCCGATCAGGAGGAGGTTGATCGCGCCCTCGACGGCGGCCGGGCGCCCGGCCTCGTCGGGGAACGCGTGCTGGATTCGCCCCACGGCGCCGTCGAACGACGACCCCAGCCAGACCAGGTAACCGCCGACGAGCGCCACCGGCAGCAGGATCACCAGGGCGGCGGCGGTGAGCCAGATCCAGATCCGGCGCCGCCGCCTGCGCTGTTCGCGGCGCCGGCCCTGCCTCCTCCGCGTCCCGTCGGCCGGCGGCGGCCCGTCGAGCGCTGCTGCTCCCGGCTCGGACTCGACGCCCGAGGTCGCCGTCATGCCGGCGACCTCCGGCCGGCCAGGATGTCGATCGCCGGGACCAGCCGGCGTGCCATTTCGTCGAATGCGTCGTCGGCGCGGCCGTACGGGTCGGCGATGTCGTCGTCGCCGCGTGGCGGGAGCAGGCCGCGGCGGCGGTCGTCCACGACCCGTTCGGTGAGCGCGCGCCACCGCCGGGGATCGGCGGGATCCTCGGGATCGGCCCCGAAGCCCTCGATCGCGCGCGCGAACTCCAACAGTGTGAACGTCCGCGAAAAGGCGCCGGGGTCGAGTTCGGTGACCCGCGTGGCGTGCTCGCGCGTCAACCCGAGGAGGAGGTCGGCGCCGGCGATGACGGACTCGGTGAGCTGCGTGGCGGCGAACCCGCGCGGGTCGCCGCCGGCGGCGCGGACCCGGGGACCCGTCTGCGACGAGATCGGCCGGCCGACGACGGCCCGCGTGCCCGCACTCCGGACGACGACCGCGCCGCGATCTGCGCCGCCGGAGCGCGCCGGGGATCCCAGTCGCGCCGTCAGGACCCGTTCGGCCATCGCCGACCGGCAGATGTTGCCGGTGCACACGAAGAGGACGCAGAACCCGTTCCCGGACATCAGGACTCCCCTCGTGTCGATGTCGCGGCGGGAGGCGCCGCCGTCGCAGTTGCAGACGGACAGGATGGCCCCGGCGCGCAGCCGCTCCCGGGCATCGCACAGCGGGAGCGGCACGACCGCTGCCGTTCTTCACCCGGGAATTCGGCTCAGCATCGGTCGAGTGACGGGGCCGCGTCACCCGACCGGCGACGCGACGGCGAGGGAGGCCCCGAGCGCCGCACCGGCCCGGCACCCGTCGAGACTGGTTCTCTGCCCTGACCTGACCAGGCCTGACCCGACCCGACCCCACTGAGGAGACCCCGTGCCCGCCCTCACGAACCACCCGGACGACGCAGAACGCGGGTTCGTCGTCGGCGCACTCGGCAGGCGCCTCCGGATCCGGGTGACCGGTCCGGGATCGGACGCACTCGCCACGGCCTTCGCCCGCGCATGGGCCGCGCTCCTCCTTGACCCGCGTTCCGAGACCGACCACGAGCTCACCCTCAGCACGTGGGCGGACTCCCCTGACTCGATCACAGCCGCGCTGGCCGACGCCAGCGCCCGGATCACCCGGACGCTCATCGACCTGAACGCCGGACGCGGACTGCTGTTCCACGCCGCGGCGGTCGTCGGCCACGACGGCCGCGCGATCCTGCTCGTCGGGCCGTCCGGCGCCGGGAAGACGACCGCGGTCACCCGGCTCGCCGGCGCCAACGGCTACCTGACGGACGAGACGGTGCTGGTCGGCCACGACGGCCGCGTCATCCCGTACCCGAAACCGCTCTCCGTCGACCGGGGAGGCCCGGCGAAGCTGCAGCTCGCACCCGGCGAGCTCGGTCTCCGCGTGGCCGAGGGCGCCTCGTACGAGGTGGGACGCGTGGTCGTCCTGAACCGCGGATCGGCCGCTCCGGGCGCGCCGCGCTCCCGCCGGCTCGACCTCATCGAGAGCATCCAGGCGCTCGTGCCGCAGCTCTCGGGGCTGGAGCACCACCCGGCGCCGCTCGGCGCCATCGCGGAGCTCATCCGACGCCTGGGCGGGATCGAGCTGCTCAGCTACACGGACGTCGGCGAGCTCGATCCCGCCGGTCTCCCGCTCTCGCCGCCGCTCTCGGCAGAGGAGGTCGCCTTCTCGACCGTCATCGGCGGTACGGACGACCACGCGGCCGCGGGGTCCGGACTCGTCCGCACGCGGGCGAGCGACGCCGTCGAGACGGCGGACGTGCTCGTCCTGGCCCACGGCGCCGCCGTCAGGGCGCTCGCCGGCATCGCGAAGACGCTCTGGCTGGAGACCGACGAGGCTCGCCCGAAGGACGCCCTCCTCGACCGGTTGCGCACGGTCCACGGCGCCGCGCCGGGCGACGAGCGGGCCCTGCGCGGCGCGATCGACGACCTCGTCCGCGCGGGGGTGCTCGAGTGGCGGAGCTGATGGCTCCCGCCGCCAGAGGTGACATCGAGGATGAATCTTCCGCCCGCGTCCACCGTCACGACCGGTCGATCGTGTGGGTCGAGACCTCGGCGGGACGCTGGGCCGTGACGGACATCCGCGACTTCCGGCAGTTCGTCCTCAACGGCACGTCCGGGATGCTCTGGAGGTCGTTCGACGGCCACACCGCGGACGACGACATCGTGACGCAGCTGCTCCGTTCGTTCCCCGGCCACCCGGAGACGGCCGGCGCCGACTGCCGGTCGCTCATCGACGAGCTGGTGCGGCTCCGACTGCTGGAGCAGGCCGACCCCGACCCCGTACTCGAACAGGCCGACGACCTCGAAAAGGCCGACGACGCCGGAATGGAGCTGTGAGATGACCTCGTCGACGGACGCCACGGAGAACCAGTCGAAGGGCAGGGACCTCCGCGACTTCGTGCGGATGATCAGGCGCTATTGGCTCGGCGAGGCGATCATCGTGCTGGCGACGATCGGCCTCGTGGCCGGGTTCACGGCGCTGCAGCCCCGCGTGTACCAGTCCACCGCGACCGGCCTGACCCAGGCGGCGACCGGTGAGAGCCTCTCGATGGCATTCGCCGGCGAGAGCCTGGCCAAGTCGCGTGCGGAGTCGTACGTGCGCGTCGCCGCCTCGGACGCGGTGGCCAAGCGCGCACAGGAGATCCTCGGCACCGACCGCTCCGTCTCCGATCTGCTCGGGCACATCAGCGCCAGCCTCCCCGCCGACACCGCCATCATCGAGATCACGGCGAGCGCGAACACCCCGGACGGCGCCGCGAAGCTCGCCAACGCCTGGATCACCGCCCTCTCCGACCAGGTGCGGGCGCTCGAGTCCCCGGAGGGATCGGTCGGCGACCCGGCGCTCGCGTTCGTCCCGCTGGCCAATGCTCGCGCACCCTACTTCCCGTCGTCGCCCAACATCCAGACGGCCCTCGTGCTCGCGGTGCTCGCGGGCTGCGCGCTCGCCCTGGTCTACGCGCTGCTCCGCCAGCACTTCGACCGCCGGATCCGCTCGGTGGAGCAGATCGAGCGTCTTCTCGACGCCCCGGTGATCGGGACCGTGCCGGCCAGCCCCGCCCTGTCCGATCGTCGGCGGGTCATCGAGCACACCTCGGGGGCGGACTCCGTGCAGATCTTCGCGATCTCCGAGTCGCTGCGCGAGCTGCGCACGAACCTGAGCTACATCGACGTCGACAACCCGCCCAAGGTCATCGTGGTGACCAGCTCGATCCCCGGTGAGGGCAAGTCGACCCTGACGGCGAACCTCGCCGACGCCATCGTCTCGGGCAACACGAACGTCGTCATCATCGACTGCGACCTGCGCCGCCCGATGCAGTCGACCCTCTACGACCTGCGCGGCGGCGTCGGGCTCACCGACGTGCTGAGCGGCCGGGTCGCCCTGAGCGACGCCCTCCAGGCCCCGACCGCCAGCACCCACCTCCGGGTGCTCGGCGCCGGCCGGGTCCCACCGAACCCGAGCGAGCTCCTCGGCTCGCGGACGATGCGCGAGCTGGTGGACGCGCTCTCGGGCGTCGCGACCGTGATCCTGGACGCTCCGCCGTTGCTGTCGGTGACGGACGCGGCCATCCTCGGGACGATCGCGGACGGCGTCGTGATCACGGTCGGGGCCAAGCAGGTCACCGCGGAACAGCTCCAGAAGGCCTATCGCTCGGTCACCCGCGTGAACGGCAAGGTGCTGGGCGCCGTGCTCAACAAGATCCCGCCGAACGGGATCGACTCGCACGACTACGGGTACTACCGCAACGACTACTACACGACGCACGAGGCGGAGTCGCAGGCGGAGTCCGAGTCCCCGGCGGGCGCGGAGCCGCAGGCAGGCGCGTCGCACGACGAGGACGCCACGTCGTCCCGCCGCGATGTCCAGCGCACGCGGAAGTCGATCCGCGCGGCACGGTGACGGCGCCCGTGCCACTGCAGCGCCTCGGCACGTGAACTAGGTCGCCCGGAGCGCGACCGCCGTCTCCGCCGGCCGGGCGAGCCCCTGGTTCCGCTCGTCCGAGCGCGGGAGGGCGATCATCAGGCTGGCGAGGACGCCCGCGTTCATCCAGGTGAAGAGGTCGAACGAGAAGAACATCGCGAACAGCATCGCGAGGACGGCCTTGACGGTGCGATCGGCGAACCAGAAGGCGACTGCCCAGAACACGAGCAGCACCGCCAGGCCCACGATGCCCAGTGTGCCGAGCGCGTAGACGAGCATGTTGTCGACGGCCCGGAGGTAGATCTGCTGCATGAGGCCGCGGTCGTAGAGGATGTTCTCGTTGCCGAACCCGTGACCGAACCACGCCTCCAGCGGGGGCCGCCCCAGGAGGGCGGGGACGGACTCGAGTGCCCCGAGACGGTGCGTCCAGGAGCCCGAGTCGAGCAGGTTGGCGACGATGGTCCCGATTCCGATGTCGATGTTCAGCAGAACGACGACGACCGCGCCGACACCGAGCAGCGAGCGGAGCCAGGAGGTCAAGGACCGGTTGAGCGCGACGTGCACGAGCAGGCCGACGGCCACCGAGGCGACCGCGCTGCGCGTCCCCGAGAGGGCCAGCCCGAACGTCGCGATGGTCAGGTTGACCAGCCTCCAGCGCGGAGACCAGCGCGCCGGATTCGACCAGGCGACGATCACCGCGACCCCGAAGTACACGGCGAACACGATCGGGTGACCGAAGGTGCCCTGGCCGCGCGCATAGAGGTCGTTGACGAACGGGTTGTGGCGGACCATGCCCGTATAGCCCCAGACCGGCTCCGGGAGGACGAGGATCTCCACGACCGCCAGCCCGACCTGCGCCGCCGCCAGACCGGCGATGGTGCCGTACACCATCCGGAGTTCCGGCCGCGTGAGCGAGGAGGCCACGTAGGCCACGAGCGTCCCGAGCCCGAAGTACAGCACGATGCGATTGGTGCCGTAGCTGCCGGTGAGCAGCACGCTCAGCGAGATGAATCCCCACCAGGCCGCCACCGTCCAGAACCGGACGCCCCCGGACGTGCTGGCCCGCGAGCGCACCAACGCGAGCACGAGCACGCCGATGGCGGCCATCGAGGCGCCGGAGCGGACTCCGCTCGGCGCGAAGTTCGCCATCCCGAACGACACCGCCACCAGGGCGAAGGACACGGCGAGACCGCGGATCATCCGTGGGGGCACCACGACCATCAGGAGCACGACCGCGAGGATCGCGATCGCCGCGCCGAAGAGCAGCAGCGGGCTCACGAGCGGACGGCGGGACGGGCGAGCCGCCGGTACGCGTCGAGCACGGGCCCGAAGACGCGCTCGGGCGACGCCTCGGAGTCGGCCCAGCGCTTGGCCGTGTCGACCACGGCGGCCCGAGTGGCGGGCTCGGCGGCCGCGCTCGCGATGACGGCCGCGAATTCCGCGTCGCCGGCGTCGTCGGCGACCTCGAAGCCCTTGCCGGCGGCGAGCAACCCGTTGGCGGCCGACGCCGTGGCCACGACCGGCCGGCGGCGGTCGAACGCCTCCAGGACCGCCAGCGGGGTGCCCTCCCAGCGGGAGGTCATCACCAGGAAGTGCGCTGCGTCGAGCCGCGCGGGGACATCGGCGACCTGGCCGGCGAAGTCGATCGGCGCGTTCAGCTCGTTCGCCAGCGCGCGCGCCGCGTCCCGCAACTCGCCGTCACCGGCCCAGGTCGCCTCGACCGGTCGCTGCGCGGAGAGCTCGGCGACCACCCGCACGAACCGGAGCGGATCCTTCTGTTCGACCATCCGGCCGACGGCGAGGAGGCGAAGCGGGTCGGTGACGTCGTTCGGGACCGGCTCGGGAGCGTCGGCGCGCTGAGCCGGGGCGTTCCCGACGATGATGACGCGCTCGGCCGGCCGGCCCGCATCGAGCACGACCATCTCTGCGACGGCGGGCCCGACGGCGAAGATCACACGGCTGCGGAACGACAGGCAGCGCGGCCGCACGCTCGGCAGCCGCGTGTGCGCGTGCTCGACCACGGGGATGCCGAGCCTCCGGCCCACGATCAGCGCCTGCAGGGCCTCGCGTCGCTGGTGCGCGTGGAGCACGTCCGGCCGGGTCTCGCGGGCGGCGCGCAGCAGCCGCCGGGTCTGGCCGAGGAAGCCGCCGTCCTCGTGCGGCAGGAAGCGGACGGCCGGCGCCAACCGGGCAGCGGATGCGCCTCCCGCCCCGAACACCGAGACCTCGACACCGCGGTCGAGGGCCAGCCAGGTGGCGAGATCGACGACGACCTGCTGCGCCCCGCCGTGGCCCATGCTGTCGACCACGTGCATCACCCGGAGCGGGGTGCGGCCCGTCGCGTCGGCTGTCACGGACGACGGCTCAACGGGACTCGATGACCTGGACGTCGCCGAGCGCGTTGCGGGCCATGTCGAGCGCCTCTCCCACGTTGCGGGCGTCCATGACGACGACGGCGGAGGTGCCGTTGGGCAGGCGGAGCCGCAGCTCGAACGGGCGGATCGGAGCCTGTGCGCGGGTGCGGGTGAGAGTGGACACCCGGCGACTGTACGGCCGCTCCTCCCCTCGCCCCGGGCCGATCCGCGTCAGCCTGGCGGACCGAGCGGACAACTTCATCCCTTCGATCACCCGACTCGCCGACCGTCGACCCGGACACGCGGGACTCCTCCACAGGCTGCGGATCAGGCGGACGTTCCACAGATTCGCCCGTTCGGGTTCCGACGTCGGCGCCGTCTGGAACGATGGCTGCATGAGCACCACAGACACCACCGAAGAGACCACGCGCGAACGGGCCCTGGGCCGCCTCCGCGCGCTCGTCGGCAGACCGGACGCGGAGTTCCACGACGGCCAGTTCGAAGCGATCTCGGCCCTGGTCGACGACCGGAGCAGGGCGCTCGTCGTCCAGCGCACCGGCTGGGGCAAATCGGCGGTGTACTTCGTCGCGACCATGCTGCTGCGCGAGCGGGGCGCCGGGCCGACCATCCTGGTCTCGCCCCTCCTCGCCCTCATGCGCGACCAGGTCGAGGCGGCGGCGCGGGCCGGCGTGCGAGCGCTGTCCATCAACTCGGCCAACCGGCACGAGTGGGACGACGTGGCGGCGCGGCTGCGCGACGACAGCGTGGATGTGCTCCTGGTGTCGCCGGAGCGCCTCAACAATCCGGACTTCCGGGACCAGCAGCTCCCGGCCCTGGTCGACCGGTGCGGCCTGCTGGTCATCGACGAGGCGCACTGCATCTCGGACTGGGGGCACGATTTCCGACCGGACTACCGGCGGCTGCGCGACCTCGTCGCCACGCTGCCGGAGGGCATCCCCGTCCTAGCGACGACGGCCACCGCGAATCAGCGGGTGGTCGCGGACGTCGAGGAACAGCTCGGCGGTCACGGGCTGTCCTCTCCCGTGCGCACCATCCGCGGGCCGCTGGCGCGGAGGTCGCTCCGGCTGGGAGTCCTCGCCCTCGAGGACGCCACCGCGCGGCTGGCCTGGCTCGCCGGCCACCTCGCGGACCTGCCGGGCAGCGGCATCGTCTACGCGCTGACCGTGTCGGCGGCGGAGGACACCGCCCGAGTGCTGCGGCGGGCGGGCCACGACGTCGCCGCGTACACCGGGCAGACCGATCCGGCCGAACGCGAGGAGCTCGAAGGCCGGCTGAAGCGCAACGACGTCAAAGCGCTCATCGCGACCAGCGCCCTCGGCATGGGCTTCGACAAGCCCGACCTGGGCTTCGTGGTGCACCTCGGGGCGCCGTCCTCCCCCGTCGCGTACTACCAGCAGGTGGGGCGGGCGGGACGCGCGACGGAGTCGGCCGACGTGCTGCTGCTCCCGGGCCCGGAGGACCGGGCGATCTGGCGGTACTTCGCCACGGCGGCCATGCCCACGGAGGAGAAGGCGACAGCGCTGCTCGGAGCGCTGAGCGGGCAGGTGCAGTCCACGCGGGTGCTCGAGAGCCGCGTCGACCTGCGCGCGTCCACGCTCGAGCTGCTGCTCAAGGTGCTGGACGTCGACGGCGCCGTGCGACGCGTGCCGGGCGGCTGGGTGTCGACGGGACAGCCGTGGGCGTACGACCGCGACCGCTACGAGCGCATCGCGGCGGCACGGGAGGCCGAGCAGCAGGCGATGCTCGAGTACGAGCGCACGCCCGGCTGCCGCATGGAGTTCCTGCAGCGGCAGCTCGACGATCCGGACGCCGGCCCGTGCGGACGCTGCGACCGCTGCGCAGGCGAATGGTATCCGGCGGGAGTGGCGGCGGACGCCCGGCAGTCGATTGCGGCGGAGCTCGATCGGGTCGGCGTCCCGGTGGAACCTCGCAAGCTCTGGCCGACCGGCGCCGACAGCCTCGGCGTTCCGGTGCGGGGCAAGATCGCACCGGGCGAGCAGCTCGAGACCGGCCGTGTGCTGGCCCGGCTGACCGACCTCGGCTGGGGCGGACGCCTCCGGGAGCTCCTCGACGTCGGCGCGGCCGACGTCGAGTGTCCGCCGGAGATCCTGAAGGCGTGCGTGCAGGTTCTCGCCGACTGGGACTGGGCGGCGCGCCCGGCGGCCGTGGTGGCCGTGCCGTCCCGTGGCCGCCCGCGCTTCACCGAGAGCCTGGCCCGCGGGCTCGCCGACATCGGACGGCTGCCCTACCTCGGCGCCCTCGGCCTCCGCGGCGGCGGCCCGTCCGGCGGCCCCGGCGGCAACAGCACCTACCGCCTTGCGGGCGTCTGGGACCGCTTCGACGCCTCCCCGCTCGCGATCCCGGCGGGCGCGCCGATGCTGCTCGTCGACGACCTCATCGACAGCCGCTGGACGGTCACCGTGGCCGGCCGCGAACTGCGCCGGGCGGGCGCCGGCGCGGTGCTGCCGTTCGCGGCTGCGCTGCGGGCGTGAGTCGTGGCGGCGGTGTGCCGCTACAGGTCCAACCCCACCAGCACCGGCTCCGGCCGCAGCAGAACCCCGAATTCCGCCTGCACGCGGGCCTGGATGAACGAGGCGAGCTGGGCGATGTCTGCTGCGCCTGCATGGCCGCGGTTGACGATCGCCAGGGTGTGCTTCGACGAGATCGCGGCGCCCGAGCCGGGGAGGGAGAATCCTCGGCGGATCCCGGCGTTCTCGATCAGCCAGGCCGCCGAGAGCTTCACGTCGTACGGGCCGCCCGCCAGCGGCGGGATGTCGAGGGGGTGCACGCCGCCGGCCGGGAGGCCGATGACGATGTCCGGTTCCGGAGGCGTCACGGGCCAGCGCGGCGCGTTCGCCGGGAGGCTGCGGGCGAACGACTCCGAGACGATCGGGTTGGTGAAGAAGCTTCCCGCGCTGACCGAATCCGGGTCGGCCGGGTCGAGCACCATCCCTTTCGAGGCGCGCAGCGCGAGCACGGCGCGGCGCAGCTCTGCCACCGGCACGCGCGATCCCAGCGGCACACCGAGCGAGTCGGCGAGCTGTGCGTACGCGACGGGGGCGCTGAGCGGCGCGCCGATGCCGCCCGGCACCGAGTTGTCCGCCAGCTCGAGGTCGACGGTGAGCACGACGCCGAGCAGGCCGCGCTTCAGGATGGAGGTCCGGTAGCCGAGGCCGAGGTCCGCGCGCGTCAGCCGGCGGACCTCGCCGGTGTCCGCGTCGAGGAACTCGACGCCCAGCAGGGCGGACTCGAGCTCCTGGCCGTACGCACCGATGTTCTGCACCGGTGCAGCGCCGGTCGAACCGGGGATGCCGGACAGCGCCTCGACCCCCGACCAGCCGTTCCGCACGGTCAGGGCGACGACGTCGTCCCACGGCTCGCCCGCCTGCACCCGCAGGCGCACGCGGCCCTCCGGCGCGTCGAGCCGCTCGACCCCGCGGGTCGCCACACGGATGACCGTGCCGGGGAAGCCGTCGTCGCTCGCCACGGTGTTGGAGCCGCCACCGAGGAGCAGCCAGTCCTCGCCCGACGCCCACACCTCGCGGGTGGCCGCCACGAGCGCGTCGCGGTCGGCCGGTGCGATCAGGGCCTCCGGCACGCCGCCGACCCGCATGGTCGTCAGTTCGGCGAGGGAGGGGGTCTCGGTCAGCTTGTCGTCCACGGTCCGCCCGTCGTTCACGCGAGCGAGACGCGCACCTGCGCCTTGCCGAGGACGGTCCCGGCGTCGAACGTCGTCGTGAGGTCGATGCGCGCCACCCGCGCCTCCGCGTCGAGCTGCCCGACCTTGGCCGTCACTTCGACGCGCGCGCCCTCGGCCGGGTCCACGATCACCGGGCGGGTGAACCGCACCTGATAGTCGACCACCCGTGCCGGGTCGCCCGCCCAGTCGACCACCGGCTGCACGGCGAGCCCCATGGTGAGCATCCCGTGCGCGATCACGCCGGGCAGGCCGACCGACGTCGCGACGTCGTCACGGTAGTGGATCGGGTTGAAGTCGCCCGAGGCGCCGGCATAGCGGACGAGCGAGTCGCGGCTGAGGTCGAACGAGCGCTCGGCGACGACGTCGCCGACGGTCAGGGTGTCGAAATCGGGGGTGGCCATCACTCGTCTCCTCGAACGACCAGGGTGGAAACAGTGGTGACGACGTGCTCGCCGGAGTCATCCACGATCACCGTCTCCGCGGTGACCATGGAGTGCGCGCCGAGCGACTTGACCGACGTGACGGTCAGCGTCGCCGTCAACTCGTCGCCCGCGATCACGGGACGCGTGAAGGTGAACCGCTGGTCCCCGTGGACGACGCGGCTGAAGTCGATGCCCGCCTCCGGGTCGGCGAGCAGCTGGTCGAGCGTGAGCTGCTGCACCACCACCGGGAAAGTCGGCGGCGCGACGAGGTCGGCGTGACCCGCCGCCTGCGCGGCCGCCACGTCGAAGCTGGCCGGATCCGTCGCGAGCACGGCGGCGGCGAACTCGCGCACCTTCTCCCGGCCGACGAGGTAGGGAGGGGTGGGCGGGAAGCTGCGCCCCACGAGCTCTGGATTCACTGGCACCCGTCGATTCTACGCAAGCGGGGGTGGGGCCCCGCGGAGTCGCGCAGCGGTCATCCCCCGAGCCGAACGTCATCCCCACACAAAAGGAGAACCCCGGCGCACTCGGCGCCGGGGTTCTCGAAGCTGTCGTCAGCGGACTACTGGCAGCTGTCGCACTGCAGCAGGTCCATCGGGTCGACCGGAACCGCATAGCCGCCGACACTGTCGTTTTCGTAGTCCATGATGGCCTCCCCTGAAGTCTTTTCATCCGCGCGCCTCGCGGTGTTTACCCACTATATAACCCGAATGACACGATTGTCATTCCACTACATGTAGTGTTTCCGGGTTTTTTTCGGGCCCTCGTCCCACACCCCTGAGATTACGCGGGACCACCGACATTCCCACCTCCGAACTGGGTACAGCGACCCGGCGTGTCGCGCCTCCGGGGCCGCGTGTCGCGCTGCGGACGAACGCGGTGGCGTCCGGGCGGATCCGCCGGGCGTTCAGGCCGGGAACGCCACCGGATAGGGCTCGGCGAAGTCGGCCGACCGGCCGACGGCCGCCCAGCGCTCGTCGTCCGAGAGCAGGTCGCGGTCCTGCGCGAGCGACATCTCGACGGCGTTCACGCCGAGCGGCAGATGCTCGGGGAGGTCGTCGCGGCCGGCCAGAGCGACGAGGATCTCGGCGGCGCGGCGCGGGTCTCCCGCCGGCCCCTCCGCGTTCTGGCGCAAGCGCGCGTTGACGGCGCCGACGGTCTGCTCGTACCCGGCGGGGACGTCGTGCACGGTCATCGACGAGCCGGCCCAGTCGGTGCGGAACCCGCTGGGCTCGACCACGAGGACACGGATGCCGAACGGCGCCGTCTCGGCGCGCAGCACCCGGCTGAACCCGTCGATCGCGAACTTCGCCGCCTGGTACGACGCGATCCCGGGCGAGCCGCCGACGCGGCCGCCGACGGACGAGAACTGCACGATGAGACCGCCGCCCTGCTCGCGCAGCAGCGGGATGGCCGCCTTCGACACCGTGTAGACGCCCCAGAAGTTCGTCTCGAACTGGGCGCGGACATCCGCGTCGTCGGCGGTCTCGATGGGAGCGACATTGGCGTAACCCGCGTTGTTCACGATGACGTCGAGCCGGCCGAAGGCGGCGTGCGCCTCGTCGAGAGCGGTGCGGACCCGCTCGGGGTCGGTGACGTCGAGGGCGAGCGGGAGCACGCGGGCGCCGTACTGCGCGGCGAGGTCGTCGAGTTGCTCGGGGCGGCGTGCGGTGGCGGCGACGCGGTCGCCGGCCTCCAGCGCGGCGACGACGAGCTCGCGGCCGAAGCCGCGGGAGGAACCGGTGATGAACCATGTCTTCTGCATGTCATTAATGAAACACCGTTTCATTAATTTGTGCAACAGCGTTGCGGTAAACTCTCAGCATGACCGCCTCCGACCCGCAGCCCGCCGGCTTCCAGCGCGCACGCTCTCCCGAGGCCAAGCACGCCCGCGAGACCGCGATCCTGGAGGCCGCCCGCACGCTCGGCGCGCGCGACGGCATCCGGCAGGTCACGCTGACCGACATCGCGGTCGAGACGGGCATGCACAAGTCGGCGATGCTCCGCTACTTCGAGACCCGGGAGGAGATCTTCCTGCGGCTCACCGCGGACGGCTGGCGCGAATGGACGCCGGTGCTCTGCGGCCGGATCGCAGCGGATCGGCCGGCCACGGCCTCCACCGTCGCCGCCGCGTTCGCGAGCACGCTCGCAGCGCGCGGAGCGTTCTGCGACCTTCTGGCGCAGGCGCCGCTCAACCTCGAGCGCAACGTGTCGCTCGACGCCGTGAGCGCGTTCAAGCTCACCACTCGCGAGTGCCTCGACCGCATCGTCGCCGCGATCCGCGCCGCCCTGCCGGGGCTGAGCGACCAAGACGGCGTCGACGTGGTCGCCACGGCGACCTCCGTCGCCGGGACCTTCTGGCAGATCGCGACTCCGTCGGCTGAGGTCGCGGCGCTGTACCGGTCGGACCCGCGCATGTCGCACGCGCTGATCGACGTGGAGCCACGGCTGCAACGCATCCTCAGCGCGCTCGTGGCCGGTTATCTCGGTCGCGGACTCTCCTAGGCGTGACGCAAGAAGGTTCCCGCATCGACTCATTACTGCGGGCCGCCGAGTGACCACTACTGTCTGACTATGCGCCTCGGAGTCCTCGACGTGGGATCGAACACCGTCCACCTTCTCGTCGTCGACGCGCACCCCGGCGCACGTCCGCTGCCCGCGGCCACGCACAAGTCCGTGCTGCGGCTGATGCGCTACATCACCGAGGACGGCTCGATCAGCGCCGAGGGCGAGAGCGCGATCCTGGAGGCCATCCGGTCCGCGGTGGAGGTGGGCCGCGCCGAGGGCATCGAGGAGCTGCTGCCGTTCGCGACCTCGGCGATCCGGGAGGCCACGAATGGACCCCGCATCCTCGCCCGCATCCTCGAGGAGACGGGCGTCGACCTCCAGGTGCTCTCGGGCGAGGACGAGGCGCGGCTGACGTTCCTCGCCGTGCGCCGGTGGTCGGGCTGGTCGTCCGGCTCCATCCTGCTGATGGACATCGGCGGCGGCTCGCTGGAGATCGCCGCCGGCGTGGACGAGTACCCGGACACCGCGGTGTCGCTGCCGCTCGGCGCCGGCCGCAGCACGATCGGCTTCCTGCACCAGGATCCGCCGACCGCCGACCAGCTCACCGCGCTGCGCGACCACGCGAGGACGACGCTGGAAGACGCGGTCGGACAGTTCACCGACCGGGGCCCCGCGCACGTGATCGGCACCTCCAAGACGATCCGCTCGCTCGCCCGCCTGGCCGGCTCGACCGCGAGCGGCCCCGGCGGGACCGACCGCAGTCTCCTCCGCCGCTCGGAACTGGCCGACTGGGTGCCGCGACTCGCGCAACTGACGGCCGACGCGCGCACGGCGCTGCCGGGGATCACGGCCGACCGCACGTTCCAGATCGTCGCGGGCGGCGTCGTGCTGCGGGAGGCGATGCGCGCGTTCGACGTGCCGGTGCTCGAAGTGTGCCCGTGGGCGCTGCGGGAGGGCATCATCCTGCGGTATCTGGACCACTTGGACTGAGGGGCATCGCGCGCGCTGCGGGCTACTCCGTCAGCGCCGCGGCCTTCGCCAGGAGCACGGAGCGCTCGGCCACGTTGGCACACAGTTCGGCGGCGCGGCGGTACTCGTCCGCCGCCGCTGCGGTGCGGCCGAGGCGCGCCAGGAGCTCGGCGCGCACACCCGGCAGCAGGTGGGAACCGGCCAGGGCTCCGCTGCGCTCCACGGCCTCCACCTCCGCCAGCCCCGCAGCCGGGCCGTCGGCCATCGCCACGGCGACGGCGCGGTTCAGGTCGACGATCGGCGACGGGGCGACCTGCGCGAGCGCCTCGTAGAGGAGGACGATCCGCGGCCAGTCCGTCTCGGCGACCGACGGGGCGACCGCGTGGCATTCCGCGATCGACGCCTGGAGGCCGTACGGGCCGAGGCCCCGGCCGGCGGCGACCGCGGTCGCGAGCGCCGCGCGGCCGCGGCGGATCGCCGAGCGGTCCCAGCGGCGGCGGTCCTGGTCCTCCAGCAGCACCGGGCCGCCGTCCGGGGCGGTGCGGGCCGGGAATCGGGCCGCCGTCAGCTCCAGGAGGGCGAGCAGGCTGTGGACCTCGGGCTCGCGCTCCAGGCGGGCGAGCACGCGCGCCAGCCGCACCGCCTCGTAGGCCAGGTCGGTGCGCATCCAGGACTCCCCCGCCGTGGCGGACGAGCCCTCCGTGAAGATCAGGTAGATCACGCTCAGCACCGACCCGAGCCGTTCGCGGCGATCGGGGCCGGCCGGGACCTCGAACGGCACGTGCGCCGCGGCGATCGTCTTCTTCGCGCGCGTGATCCGCGCCTGCACGGTCGGCACCGGCACGAGGAACGCCCGAGCGATCTCCTCGGTGGTGAGGCCGCCGACCACCTTCAAGGTGAGCGCGATGCGCGCCTCCCGCGACAGCACCGGGTGGCAGGCGGTGAAGATCAGGGCGAGCACGTCGTCGTCGATGACGTCCGGGTCGAAGAGCAGGTCGGCCCCTGGCGCTGCCTCGTCCAGGTCGCGCGCGAGCAGCGCGTACCGCTCGTCGCGGCCGGCGCGGCGGCGGAACGCGTCGATCGCGCGCCGCCGCCCCACCGTGAGCAGCCAGC